>CANJDA010000004.1 GCA_947472705.1 Flavobacteriaceae bacterium | reverse complement strand
TTTTTTCCCTTCAACTAGTTTGTCTATTCCCATTAAGAGTTTTATCAGAGATTTTTCTTCATCTACATTTGCCGGACGATGTAAAGTCAACACTATATAATTTTTGAGTTTTAGATTCATTTCTTTCCAAAAAGATGGCGCTACAATTCTGTCTAAATTTTGGTATAATGTATCAATCATCACATTGCCAACAAAATGAACATTATCTGGATTTGCACCATATTTCAAAAGTTTTTCAGAAGCAGTTTTAGAAGTGGTGAAGAAATAATCAGTGATACTATCCGTTACAATTCGATTGATTTCTTCAGGCATAGTCATATCTCCTGAACGAATACCCGCTTCAACATGTGTGACTTTTGTATTTAATTTTTTGGCAACAATAGCACAAGCCATAGTCGAATTAACATCGCCAACAACTAAAACTAAATCACAAGGATTTTGAATAAGCTCTTGTTCAAAAGCAATCATAATAGCAGCTGTTTGCACTGATTGAGAGCCACTTTTAACTTCTAAATTTGCATGTGGTTGCGGAATATTTAGTTCCTCAAAAAAAGTATCACTAAGGTTTTTATCATAATGTTGTCCGGTGTGCACTAAACGATAAGATATGGCAATTCCTTCTTCTTGTTTTTTTTCAATCGCTTTAATAATGGGAGCGATTTTAATAAAATTGGGTCTTGCGCCTGCAACTATGGTGATTTTCATATTTTTGCTGAATTATTTACTTCACTGAAAATTATTTTTATAGGTGTTCAATGAATGTTGTTTCAGTATTTTATAAGCGAAACAAATTGTTTCAGCTTTCCGCTTTTACCACGATCTAGTTTTTCTTTTCTTGTGAAAGTGAAGGTTAAACCGTTTTCTAAATAAGTGGCAATGGCTTTTTCTATATTTTTGATTTGGTCCAAAGTCAATTTATTTTGACTTACATATTCAATGTCAAAAGTATCAATTTTGGTTTGTTTTATTACAAATTCTTTAACGTTTCCGTCATCTTCAATAATACTTTTAGTTACATAATAAAAAGTTAGTCCGGGTGATTTTTTACCACTTGGTAAAATGGCGATGTCGTTTGTTCTCCCTATTAATTTTTTCAGTATAGGTTTTTTTAAAGTGCTTTTTTCATCCAAAACTCCAATGTCACCAATGTCATACCTAATGAAAGGATGTGCTTTGTTGTATAATGATGTAATAACTATTCGGCCTTCTTTACCGTTGGGTAACACATTATTGTTTTCGTCCAAAATTTCAACAAATAGTGTTTCTGAATTTACTTGCCATTCACCATTTGGGTTTTGAAAAGCAATTAAATCCAGTTCTGATGCGCCATATTCATTGATGACCGGAACGCCAAATTGTTTTTCAAGCAATTGTTTGTCGTCATCAAAAAGCATTTCTGAAGTTACAACACAGCATTTTAATGTGGGGCAAACCGTATTTAGCACTATGTTTTTTCGTTGTAAAAATTTGGCAAATAAAACGATAGAACTTGAATATCCATTGATGTAATCAAATTTTTTATCACCAAATTTTAGAAGCACTTTTTCTAAAACGTTGTCAGATAAATCAAAAATAGAAAACCGATAACGATGACTTAAAAAATCTTTGAAACGCTCTTTGGTATTGCCAATAAAATCCAACGGAATTCCATAAAATCTAGCTTGTAAAGAAGTGTTAAAATCAACCCCATACCATCCAAAACGCGAAATAATATTGGCCCATGTAAGGGCATGACTGAATTTATCTTTGGCAAAAATAAAAGGGTCTCCACTTGAGCCAGAGGTTTTATTGATATAAACATTTTCTTTAAATCCTCTAGAAATCCTTTTGGATAAAGGTTTTTGAAAATCTTTTTTGGTCATAATTGGCAATTCTTTCCAGTTTTCAAAAGCAGTTTTACCAACTATTTCTCTATATGAGATATTATGTTTCAAATGAAATTCAACAATATCATTTTTCTTTTGGAGAACGTAATCTTCATAATCTGTTTCTAAAACAGCTTCAATTTTAGCCAATTTAGATTTAGCCTCCTTCATTGGGAAACCAGTTATAAAGAGCGATAAATCAAAAAACTTGATCATAAAAGTCATAAAAAAAGGGCTAACAAATGTCAGCCCTTAAAAATACTATTTATTCAGTATTAATTTTTCATAATCTTAACAGTATGTGATTTACTTCCTGAATTAATTTCAAAGAAATAAACACCAGCAGCAAAATTGGAAACATCTACTGTATTTTCAACAGTACTGAACTCTCTAGTTAACATTACTTTTCCCGTAATATCAGTAACTTTTACGTTATATGAATCTAGTTGTTGTGCAGAGATTGTTACTACAGTTGAAGCAGGATTTGGATATACTTTTACAGTATTGGCATCAAATTGTTGATTACCTAGGTTACCATCAAATTTAAATATACCACCAAGAACGTCATCAACATTAAATCCACCACACCATCCAGTGCTTCCGTCTAAGAATGCCACAGAACCTCTTTGAGTTCCAGTGTCAATTGTAGTCCATGTAACTCCATTATCAATACTGTAAGCAGAACCAGTTCCTGGTGTTGCACTTTGAGATGTTGAAACTATCGTTGTTGTACCGGGAATGTAAGTTAACAATCTATATCCAGTGTAAACTGTACCAGTATCCCAAGTAGTACCATTAACAGTTTTCCATATTTTATATGTTGGGGTTGTAGCAGAACCATTTAAAGTACCTATAATTAATCCTGTAGTGTCATTGCTAAAATGAAGTCTTCCGTTGATGGCAGCTGATCCAAAATCAGTAAATCCAGTAGGGCCATTAATTTTTGACCAAGTTACACCCATGTCAGTAGTTTTGTATATTTTACCTTTGTTGGTTGTAAACCAAATAGTGTTTCCTGCAACAGCATACCCACCATTATAGCCATATTCACCAGCTGCAGGATCTGGTAAACTTGTTCCAGGTACTCTTGTCCAAGTGTTACCTCCATCAGCAGTAGTATATACTTCAAATTCTCCACCTTCAGGATCGCCAAAAGCAATACCATTATTAGCATTAAAGAAGTGAACTGCATCCAACCAAGATTCTGCAGAAGTAGTAAATTCAGAAATAGTTTGTTGATTCCAAGAAACACCACCATCGGTTGTTTGGTATACTGCACCTAATCCATTTGTGCCATCATATACTCCTACCCAAGCAGTCAACGCATCAACAGCAGTTATGTTAGTGATGCTTAAAGTTGTGTCCCCTACATCAATTAATCCAGGAGTCCAAGTTGAACCACCATCTGAAGTTCTTGTAAATTCTTGAATAGCGTTAGTTGGTGTTACACCATCATAAGCAGTACACCAAACAGTATTTGCATCTACAATTTGTACATCTTCTATTCCTCTACTAGCTGTAGTAAATGCAGTTGCCTGCTCTACCCATGCTTGAGCAAAAGATGTAAAACCCATTAATAAAAGGGAAAAAGAAAGTAATAATTTTTTCATAGTTTATAGTTTTTATGTTTTCAAGGCACTAAAGTAAAAAAAAACTAAGCAATAAAAAAATAATCAACCTATTTTTGCAAAACAATTAACTACTAAACACATGACAATTCTACTACTAGGCTCTGGCGGGAGAGAGCACGCTATGGCTTATAAATTATTACAAAGCTCAAGCTGTTCACAATTATTTGTTGCACCTGGAAACGCTGGAACATCAGCAATTGCTAAGAATATTTCTATTAATCCAAATAATTTCGAAACAATAAAAGCTTTTGTCATTGAAGAAAAAGTTGACATGGTTGTGGTAGGTCCTGAAGACCCTTTAGTTCTTGGTATATATGATTTTTTCAAAGAAGATGCCTTACTAAAAAGCATCCCTGTTATTGGACCTTCAAAAATAGGAGCTCAGCTCGAAGGAAGTAAAGAATTTGCCAAAGAATTTCTCATCAAACATAAAATTCCAACAGCAGCGTATGATAGTTTTAACTCAGAAACAGTTGACAATGGCTGCCTTTTTTTAGAAACATTACAACCCCCATATGTTTTAAAAGCTGATGGTTTGGCAGCTGGGAAAGGTGTACTAATAATTTATGATTTAGAAGAAGCAAAATCAGAATTACGAAATATGTTGGTACATGCAAAATTTGGATCTGCTAGTTCAAAAGTGGTTATTGAAGAATTTCTCGACGGAATTGAACTAAGTTGTTTCGTATTGACCGATGGTAAAAATTATAAAATACTGCCAACTGCCAAAGATTACAAAAGAATAGGAGATGGCGATACAGGCCTCAACACTGGAGGAATGGGAGCTGTTTCTCCTGTGCCATTCGCAGATTCCATTTTATTAAATAAAATTGAAACTCGTATTGTAAAACCTACAATTGAGGGGTTGAAAAAAGATGAAATAGAATATAAAGGCTTTGTTTTTATTGGTTTAATTGTAGTCAAGGGAGAACCTATGGTTATTGAATATAACGTAAGAATGGGCGACCCAGAAACGGAAGTAGTAATGCCAAGAATTAAAACCGATTTAGTAGAATTGTTTCAAGCGGTTGCCAATCAAAATCTGAACGAAATAGTTTTAGAAATTGACGAGAGAAGCGCTACAACAATTATGGTAGTTTCAGGCGGTTATCCTGAAGATTATGAAAAAGGATTTGAAATTACAGGTATTGAAAATGTGCAAGATTCTCTTGTTTTTCACGCTGGAACTAAATTAGAAAACGGTAAAGTAGTGACTAATGGTGGAAGAGTTTTGGCGGTTACTTCATTTGGTGAAACTTTCCAAGAAGCAATAAAAAAATCTTATCAAAATATAGACAAGCTGTATTTTGATAAGATGTATTTTAGAAAAGATATTGGCTTCGATTTACTTTAAAAAAGAATGAGCCGTGGTATCTTGGTTTTCTTCGTTATTATCTTGATGTTTTTTTAATTCTTTACACCAGTAAACAATGTACTTGGCACAAATTAGCATCAATGCCCAGCTAACAATATTAGCCAACCACCAGTTGCTTAATTCCAATGAACGTAACCAATCCCATGGTTTAAATAAAAAGTCTACAAATAATGTTTGAATGCCTTCAAAAAATGCTTTCATTTTATAAAATGTTATATTTACAGCACAAATGTATAAAATATCCACATGATAACAAGCATTTTTAAAAAATCTACTATCTTGAATTATTCACTGATTGTAGTTCTGTTATTAATTACCTTTTTTTTATACCAAACCAGCAATTTGGGTACTGTATTGGCAACCAATAGATTATCAAAAAACGGGCTGTTTATTGTCTTATTGTTAGCCTCCTTTTTCCTAGTAAATTTTATGGCCAAAAAAAATGGATTGACTAAAGACAGCAGCTATACTATTTTATTTTTTCTATTGTTTTTAATTCTTTTCCCGTCAGTTTTTAGTAATACTAACTTAATGTTGGCCAACTTTTTTTTATTACTTTCCTTTAGGAGACTGATTTCACTTCAAAGCTTAAAGGCCCCAAAAGAAAAAATTTTTGATGCCGCGATGTGGATTTTTATCGCCAGTTTGTTTCATTTTTGGTGTATTCTTTTTATAATCTTGGTTTACATTTCCATTATTTTTCATGCTTCTAGAGATTATAGAAATTGGCTTTTGCCTTTTGTAGCTTTCTTTACTTCAGCCATCTTATTTTTAATGGCTGCAATTGTTTTTAACAAAACCTGGATTGACTATTTTTTGAGTCAAACACAAGTGAATTTTGAACTGAATTATTTTACAAACAACTATCAAAATGCGGCTCTTTCATTTTATGTAGTTCTTGCCGTTTATTTTCTTTTTTCAATGATTTTATCTTTGTCCAACAGACCACTAATATTGCAGGCCTCATATAAGAAACTAATTTTCGGATTTTTAATTGGAGTAATTGTTTTTGTAATGTCTCCTGAAAAAAACAATGCCATGTTACTTTTCACTTTTCTTCCCTTATCGGTTATGTGTACTAATAACATAGAGTATTCTCAAAGTAAAATGTACCAAGAAATTGTATTACTATTTGCAATTGCAGGAAGTTTTATAGCCTTTTTTACACAACTATAATTTATTGCCGTAGGCTAAATCACCAGCATCCCCAAGACCAGGAACAATATAGTTTTTCTCGTTGAGTTTTTCGTCTAAAGCGGCAACCCATAGATGGCAATTATCGGGAAGGTTTTTTTCAAGGTAAGCAATGCCTTCAGGAGCCGCAATGACAACTGCAATGTGAATTTCTTTTGGTTTTTGTTCTAAATGTAATTTGTGTAAAACCGCTACTATAGATTGACCTGTGGCTAACATTGGATCAATCAGAATCAAATTTTTATTTTCAAAAGAAGGGGCTGCTTGGTATTCTACCAAAATGTCAAATTTATCATCGTTGTCATAATGATGTCGGTAAGCAGAAACAAAACCGTTTTCGGCATTATCAAAAATGTTCATAAAACCCATATGCAAAGCCAATCCGGCACGAAGAATAGAACATAAAACAACTGGTTCGGCAACGGTGGTGGTATGTTTTATCCCTAGGGGAGTTTGTACATCCACATTTTTATATTCCAAAGTTTTACTTAGCTCATAAGCCATTATTTCACCTATTCGTTCAATATTTTTTCTAAAACGCATGCTATCTTTTTGGATGATTACATCACGAATTTGGGCCAAAAAATGATTAAGAATACTGTTTTGTTCAGAAATATAATGAATATGCATGGACGACAAAAATTTGTATGTTTCGGTAAAAGTATAAAAACTATCTTTGCACCCGAGACCTTTTGGTCGAATTTTATGACCCAAGCCTTCAAGGCGAATGGAACGAAATTAAATAAAATAAATTTTACTGTTATGTTTTCACAATTTGCATTTCCTATTTTCGAACAAAGCATCAAAGATTACCATATTAATGATGATGTATACCAACCTACAATAAACCCTTTCACCAAAGGAACTATTGAATATTTATTGTATGCCAAAAACTGGGTAGATACAGTACAATGGCATTATGAAGATATCATTCGTGACCCCAATATTGACCCTGTTGCCGCTTTGGTTTTGAAGAGAAAAATCGATGCTTCCAATCAAGTGCGTACTGATATGGTGGAATACATTGACAGCTATTTTCTGCAGAAACACAAAGACGTTAAGGTAAAACCTAATGCCAAAATCAATACCGAAAGTCCGGCTTGGGCGATTGACCGTTTGTCAATATTGGCTTTGAAAATCTACCACATGAATGAAGAGGCTACTCGTGCTGAAGCTACCGTTGAACACAGAGCCAAATGCCAAGAGAAATTAAATGTGTTATTAGACCAAAAAAGCGATATGTTTATTTCTATCAATGACTTGTTGACTGATATTGAAAACGGTGACAAATTCATGAAAGTGTACAAGCAAATGAAGATGTACAACGATGATGATTTGAATCCTGTTTTGTACCAAAACAAAAAATAATTCCCGACAATCTTTTGTCAAACAAAATCCAACATATAGCCGTCATCCGATTATCTGCCATGGGCGATGTTGCGATGACGGTTCCTGTTGTCAGAGCTTTAGTGCAGCAGAACTCCCATGTTAAGATCACAGTCGTTTCGAGGCCCCTTTTTCAACCTTTTTTTGAGGGTATTCCCAATGTAAGTTTCTTTGCTGTTGATGTAAAAGGGAAACACAAAGGATTCTTCGGTTTGCTGAAATTGTATTCTGATTTAAAGCAATTAAATATTCATGTGGTAGCTGATTTACACAACGTTTTGCGTTCTAAAGTTATCAGAACGTTATTTGCTTTAAGCGGAAAGAAAGTGGCTTTTACCAATAAAGGAAGAGCTGACAAAAATGCTTTAACTCGTCTTGAAAATAAAATTTTTAAGCCTTTAAAGTCAATGGTGGAAAGACATATTGAGACTTTTAACCAACTTGGTTTTTTTATTGATTTAACCAATCCAATATTTCCTGAAAAAGCAATTTTGTCTGATGACATCATTAAAGTTTCAGGCGAAAAAGAGAATAAGAATTGGATTGGAATTGCTCCATTTGCCCAATACGATAGCAAAGTCTATCCACTTGATTTAATGCAAAAAGTTATTGAAGTTTTAGCGTCAAATCAGTATTATAAAATCTTCCTTTTTGGTGGAGGAAACGAAGAAATTAACAAGTTAAATACATTAGCCAAAGACAAAAAAAACTGTATTGTCATTGCTGGAAAACTGAAATTAAATCAAGAACTAAAAATCATTTCAAATCTAGACGTGATGCTTTCAATGGATAGTGGAAATTCCCACATAGCGGCAATGTTGGGCATAAAAGTCATTACACTTTGGGGCGCTACTCATCCTTTTGCTGGTTTTAAACCGTTTAATCAACCGATGGAAAATTGTTTAACATCAGACCGAGAACAATACCCATTGTTGCCCACATCTGTTTATGGAAACAAAAAAGTGGAAGGCTATGAAGACGTCATGCGAACGATTACTCCCGAAACGATTGTGAAGAAAATCCAATCTTTATAAAAATAGAAAAACTTCCGGTTTTGGAAGTTTTTTCTAGGCACTATTAGTCTATTTTCTTTTATCTATACATCATCATAATCCACATAAATTTCTGTGGATGTTGGATGTGCTTGACACGTCAAAATTAATCCTTCGGCAATTTCGCCATCGGTTAAAATCGAATTCTTTTTCATTTCGGCAGTGCCATTGGTTATTCTAGCTAAACAAGAACTACAAATGCCTCCTTGACAAGAATAAGGTGCATCAATTCCTTGTTTTAAAGCCGCTTCTAAAACAGTTTGCTTTTGCGACATTTCAAAAGTCGTTTCTTCATCATCTACCATAACCGTAATTTTGGTATGGCCAGTATGATTTTCGGCAGCTTTATTTTCGTTTGCTGTTGAAGTAGAAAACAATTCAAATTTGATATTTTTTTCAGCAATACTGTGTTCTTTAAATACATTGGAAACCAAAGTAATCATTTCCTCTGGACCGCATAAATAAAATTTATCAAACTCTTTTTCTTTGTGTTTATTGTTTAAAACAAAGTTGACCGCTGACTTGTCGATACGGCCAAAAAGTTCATGTTCTATTTTGGCTTGACTGAAAACATAGTGTACAAAAAAGCGACCTACATATTTCAGTTGCAGTTCGTGTAATTCGTTATAAAAAATAGTTTCTTGTGGTGTTTTATTACCATAAACTAATACAAAAGTGCTCTTAGGTTCGCTTTCCAAAATCGATTTTAAAATGGATAGAACAGGAGTAATACCACTTCCCGCAGCAAAAGCAGCATAATTTTTTAGGTTGGAAAAATTAGGTTCAAAAGTAAATCTTCCTTCGGGTTGACTCACTTCTAATATATCACCCGTTTTTAAATTCTCGTTGGCAAATTTAGAAAAATGACCACTTTTTACTGATTTGATAGCGATGCGCAATTCACCACTAGTAGGCGAAGAACAAACGGAATAGGCTCTGCGAATTTCCTGTCCATCAAGAGTAAGTTTTAGATTGACGTATTGACCTGCGGTGAATTGATATGCCGATTTTAACTCGGCCGGAATGGTAAAGACAACAGAAATAGCATTTGCTGTTTCGTGTTTTACTTCTTTGATGTGTAATTTATAAAAAGCTGACATGAAATTATTTTTGGCAAAGTTACTAAACCAAAAACGTTTGGTAAAATTTATATTTTATACATAAGTTATTTATGTATATAAAAAACTTATGTATATTTGACTTCATAAAAATGAAAAGGCAATGAAAAATTCACAATTATACAAAGGAAGTTTAACCACTATAGTGATGAAACTATTGGAAGAAAACGGCAGAATGTATGGCTATGAAATTACACAGAAAGTAAAAGGAATTACCAAAGGAGAATTAAAAATTACCGAAGGAGCTTTGTATCCAGCGTTACATAAACTGGAAGCCGATGGTGTTTTGGAAGTGGAAGTAGAAAATGTAGACAATCGACTGAGAAAATATTATAAACTTACGGAGAAAGGCACCACAGAAACAGTAAATAGGCTGGCAGAATTAGAAGATTTTATCAGAAACATGCAAACATTAGTGCAACCTAAATTAGATTCTTTATGAAATTAACTAAAGAAGAAATTTTATTTATCGATACTTATTTAAAAAATAGTGGTGTAATGTATCTTGATATCCGCTATGAAATGATGGATCATATTGCTTCGGCTGTAGAGCATAAAATGGAAACAGATAATGATATTTTTAGATATGCTTTTAAAAACTATATGTTAGAACATAAGAATGAATTTTTGCAATCTAATAGAAAGTATATGGAATTAGCGGGAAGAAGAGCAATGGTAATTTTGTTAAAAAGCATTATTAAACCTATTTTTATTGGGATGTTCATTTTGATTTACATTTTCTTTTACGGTTTAACTCATTGGTTTTCAAATTTTGATTATGATTCCCTTTTTCAGATTATGAGTTTTGTTTTTATTGTTCCTTCATGTGGAATTTTTTTGTATAAACATTTTACAAAAGGCGAAAAGTTTTCTGTGGCGGATAAAATTTTAGGATTGTATTGTATACTGAATTACTTTCCTAATATGGTATTTAGAATCCAAGATAAAATCCATGATATTAACTGGCTTTTCTTTTACTATTCGATAATACTCGGTTTTGCCGTTATTACTTTTTATACATATATAGCACTCGTTAAAAGTTATAAAACCCGATTTGAAGTATAATGAAACTCTCCGCTGAACAAATAGAAAGGCTGTATGCTTTTACCCGCCAACATTATGTAGAATATTACGATTTGCAAACCGAACTGGTTGACCATTTGGCCAATGCCATAGAAGAACAATGGGAAGAAAACCCAAAATTGTCTTTTGAAGAAGCATTACAAATGGAGTTTAGGAAGTTTGGCGTTTTTGGGTTTATGGACGTCGTGAATAAACGCACATGGACTTTGAAAAGAAAGTATAACAAGTTGGTTTTTAACGAATTGAAAACCTTTTTTAGTATACCAAAAATCATAGGAACAGTTTCGGCCATAGGAATCGTTTATTATTTACTGAAATTATTTCAGGAAGATATGATTGCTATTCAAGCTATATTCATTTGGCTACTAGTACTTTTCTTGCTAGGATTGGGAATGATTTCCAGAAAAAATAAAAAGAAAAATCTGCAAAGTGGCAAAAAATGGCTGTTGAAAGAAATCATTTTTGGCTATAGTTCTTTTGCCGGTTTAACAAATATACCGATACAATTGGTATTTCATTTTACTGGGAAACACTATCACAATTGGACGTTGGCCTTATTCAGTTTTCTTTTGATATTGTTATCTTTAACCATGTATATTGTTTTGGGGCTAATCCCTTCACGAGCTGAAGAGTATCTCAAAGCAACTTACCCCGAATATGAAATGGTAAAATAATTGTAACATTTTCCTATCTTTAAAAACTAATTCCAAAACCTAAACCAAACAGTATGTTCCAACATTTCATCAAACTTGAATGGAAATCCTTTTTTCGTTCGGCTTCTTTTGCTACAAATTTGGCCTTGAAAATAATAATGGGTTTTATGGCCATTTATTTCATGGTTATTTTTATTGCTGGTGGCATTGGAGTTTTCTTCCTATTAAAAGAAGAAGCCCATATGGAACCCTTAGCAACAGTCAATAAATTTTTGATTTACTATTTGGTTGCCGATTTGGTAATTCGCTATTTTTTCCAACAAATGCCCGTAACCAATATTAAGCCTTTATTGACCTTACCTATCAAAAAAAATACTATTGTTCACTATACTTTGGGTAAAACAATTATTTCTTTTTTCAATATTCTTCACGCTTTTTTCTTTATCCCTTTTACCATTGTATTATTACTTCAAGGGTATGGATTTAATGCTGTTTTATGGCTATTGGGTGTATGGGCTTTGATTTATGTTAATAATTTCATCACCGTTTTAATCAATAATAAAAATAGTGTTTTTTACCCTTTATTGATAGTAGTAGCTGGATTAGGGGCGGCTCAATATTACAAACTTTTTGATGTAACGCTTTATACGCAACCCTTCTTTTACGGAATGTACAGCACCTTGTATTTGTTTCTATTAGCGTTAATGCTGGCTGCTGTTTTATATTATTTCACTTTCGTTTATTTTAAAAACAACCTGAATTTGGATACTGGTTTGGCTAAAAAGAGTGACGAAGCCAAAACAGAAAACTTTACTTGGTTGAATCAATTTGGGACTCTGGGAACCTTTCTTAAAAATGACATCAAAATGATAAAGCGAAATAAGAGACCAAGAGGAACCTTAATTGCTAGTGGTGTTTTTATCTTTTATGGATTATTGTTTTTTACCAATAGTATAGAAGCCTATAACAATCCAGCAATGCAGGTCTTTGGGGGCATTTTCGTTTCCGGTGGATTTTTATTGAATTTTGGCCAGTTTGTACCAAGTTGGGACAGTGCTTATTATCAGTTAATGATGAGTCAAAACATCAGTTATCGTGAATATTTGAGTTCCAAATGGTGGCTGATGGTTATAGCTACAGTCATATCTACAGTAATAGCCTCATTCTATTTGTATTTCGGATGGAAAATTTATTTACTTATTGTAGTTGGAGCAATTTATAATATTGGTGTAAACTCGCATTTAGTATTATTAGGCGGGGCATATAATAATACGGCTATTGATTTAACAGCCGGAAAAGCATTTGGTCAAAAACAAGCCTTTAGTTTTAAAAACGTATTGATAGCGGTACCAAAAATTCTTGTTCCGATGTTACTTTATGCGTTGGGTTATTTTATTTATAACGCAGAATTCGGTTGTTTGTTAGTCGGTTTGGCGGGTGTTTTGGGCTTTGCTTTTAGAAACAAAATGTTCACCATAATTGAGAAAGTATATAAAACCGAAAAATATGCTACCATAGCAGCTTACAAACAAAAAAATTAAAAATATAACACACTAAATCATGATACAAGTTACCAATTTAACCAAAAGATACAACGCAGGAACCGTAGTATTAAACATGCCAAATCTTGAAATCCCAAAAGGACAAAGTTTTGGATTGGTAGGCAATAATGGAGCTGGAAAGACTACTTTTTTTAGCTTACTTTTAGATTTAATTCAACCCAGTACAGGTTATATAAAAAACAATGAGGTTCAGGTAAATACAAGTGAAGCTTGGAAACCATTTACGGCAGCGTTTATTGATGAAAGTTTCTTGATTGGTTACTTAACCGCCGAAGAATATTTTTATTTTATAGGTGATTTACGTGGTCAAAATAAAGCCGATGTTGATGCAATGCTTTCAAAACATCACGAATTTTTCAATGGCGAAATTCTAAACAGTAAAAAATATTTAAGGGATTTATCCAAAGGGAATATGAAAAAAGTGGGCATAATTGCTACTTTAATAGGCAATCCCGAAGTGATTATTTTAGATGAACCGTTTGCTAATTTAGACCCAACGACAGTTAATCGTTTGAAAAAAATAATAAAAGAATTAGCCGAAGATCCGAAGGTAACCATTTTGGTTTCAAGTCATGATTTAGTCCATACTGTTGAGGTATGTGACCGAATTGTTGCCCTACATTTAGGAGAAGTGGTTAAAGATATTCAAACCTCTCCAGAAACTTTGAAAGAGCTAGAGGCATTTTTTGCAGTCTAATTTTTTGCCATATCAAAAAGAAACGTATTTTTACCCGTTAGTTATACTATTTATGACATTTTCACGTTATAACAAAAAACGTTTTGCTTTGAAAACCAGTACCATTAAATATTTTGTCTTCTCGGGATTATTAGTTTTTTTGATAGCCTGTTCTACCAAAAGGAACTCTTTTCTTTCCAGAAATTCACACGCATTAAGTACCAAATACAACATTCTTTATAATGGTGGAATTGCCTTGGATAAAGGTGTAGAAGACGTGATTAGACAAAATCAAGATAATTTTTGGGAAATACTTCCGGTAGAAAGAATGCAAATTACTCAAGAGAAAAGTTTAACTACAGAAAGCAAAAACACCAATTTTGAAAGAGCAGAAACCAAAGCCACCAAAGCCATTCAAAAACATTCGATGAACATACAGGGTTCTGAAAAAAACCCACAAATGGATGAAGCTCACTTAATGCTTGGGAAGGCAAGGTATTATGATCAACGGTTTGTGCCAGCTTTAGAAGCCTTTAATTATGTGCTTTATAAATATCCGAATAGTGATAAAATTTATGAAGTGAAAATTTGGAGAGAAAAAACCAATATGCGCTTAGAGAATGATGCTTTAGCGGTTAATAATCTTCGAAAATTACTAAGCGAAATTAAATTCAAAGATCAAATTTTTGCCGATGCTAATGCTGCTTTAGCACAAGCATTTATAAATTTAGAAGAAAAAGACAGTGCTATAGCCAAAATTAAAATAGCTACTCAATTTACCAAATCACAAGAAGAAAAAGCACGTTACCGATTTATATTGGCACAACTCTTTGAACAACAAGGACAAAAGGATAGTGCTTATGCAGCTTATCAATCAGTTATAGACATGCATAGAAAAGCAGCTCGTCAATATGTAATTCATGCTCATATCAGGCAAGCCAGTCAATTCGATTATGAAAAAGGCGATACAATTGCTTTCTTAAAAAAATACAATGATTTATTAGTTGATAGAGAAAACCGTCCTTATCTAGATGTATTGAATCATCAAATGGCCTTGTTTTATGATCATGGAAAAAACTATCCTCAAGCTAAAAAATATTATAACGCTTCACTAAAAAAGAAATCAGGAGACACTTACTTAATTGCTTCTAACTACAGAAACTTAGCTGATATTTATTTTAATACAGCAAAATATGTAACTGCTGGGAAGTATTATGACAGTACATTGGTACAATTAAAGCCAAGATCACGGGAGTTTTATTCAATAAAAAAGAAAAGAGAAAACCTTGATGATGTAATTAAATACGAAGGTATTGCGCAACGTAATGATAGTATCATTTCTTTGTATAACATGTCAAATGAAGCTAAAACTGCTTACTTTGATAAGTTCATAGTAGATCTAAAAAAGAAAGAAGAAGCGGCAAAAAAATTAGCAGAGAAAACAGCTAAAATAAAGGAAAATAAAGAATTAAACGAAGGCAAAGGTGGCGGAGTTGATTTTAAAAACGATAATATTAAAAATGATGATGCTTCATCAATGAAAGATATAGCTTCAGCAGGCAGCAATAGTTTTTATTTCTATAATCCAACTACTGTTGCTTATGGAAAAAAAGAATTTTTAAAAAATTGGGGCAAAAGAAACTTAGAGGACAATTGGCGTACATCAGCCAATAAAAACAATACCACATCTAATGATGATGAAGAAAAAAATAACACGAAAGAAGGGGATGATAAAGATGCTACAAAGGAAGATAAAAATATAGCGTCAAAAGTCGATAAGTATGCCACTGAATATTATATCAGTCAATTACCAACCTCTGAAAAAGTAATTGATAGTTTGTCAAAAGAAAGAAACTTTGCTTACTTCCAATTAGGGGTTATCTACAAAGAAAAATTTAAAGAAAATCAACTGGCAGTTGCCAAATTTGAAAAGTTATTAAAAAATAATCCTGAAGAAAGATTGGTTTTACCAACCATGTATAATTTGTACAAGCTCTACCAAATTTTAGATAATAAAGATAAAGCAGAGGCCATGAAAGCAGAAATCATAGCTAAATATCCGAATTCTAGATACGCCCAAATTTTAAGTAACCCCTCGAGCGAAGCAGGAGAAGACATTGATTCACCAAATGGGACTTATGAAAAAATATACAAACAATATCAGAACGTTGAATTTAAAGCAGTTTTAACGGCAACAGAAAACGCTATTGAAAGATACAACGGAGAAGAGATTTTACCAAAATTTGAATTATTAAAAGCTAAAATTGTTGGCAAGTTAGAAGGAGTTGATGAATTTAGTAAAGCGTTAAATTATGTTGCACTTACTTATCCGAATAGTGAAGAAGGTAAAAAAGCAGCATCTCTTTTAGCGGTTGATTTACCAAAATTACAAGCGTTGCAATTATCTAAAAACGATTCTAAAAACTGGAAAATACTTTATCAAACTAAAGATTTTGAAGATAAGAACACCAAAATATTGGTAGAAAAAATCAAAAAATTTATTAAAGATAGAGATTTACAAAAATTAACTATTTCTTATGATATTTATACGATGACCGATAATTTTGTTGTTATTCATGGGGCAACTTCTAAAGATTTAGCCATAGGAATCACATCAGTATTAAAAGAGTTTAAAGAATATAAAGTTCAAGACGAACCTATCATTATGTCTGTCGAAAACTATACAATTGTTCAAATCAAAAAGAATTTAGACGAATTCTTGGCTGGAAATTTAGTTGAAAACCCTGAACAGCCTAATTGGGATGGGACATATGAAAAAGCTCCCGAACCAAAACAGCCAAAAGAAGCAGCTAAAACCACTGCTTCCGACCAGCCAGAAGGAGAAAATGCCACAGGAGGAAACCCAAAAGGCCCTGAAGGGAATATGCCTCCAGGAGCACCATCAAAAGGAGAAACAAAAGGAATGGGATTGCCACCAACCCCACAGATTGGGAAAGAAAAGAAAGGATAAAAAACATGTTTGAAAAAAGTCCAAAATCATATACCGATCTTTTAGGTAAAACAAATAGAATAGTTGAAGGAACTACTATTAAAGGGGACATTATGTCTCCAGCTGATTTCCGATTGGATGGTCACTTAATAGGTAATTTTCAATCTAAAGGGAAAATAGTTATTGGCCCAGCAGCAAGTGTAAAAGGTGATATTGTTTGTAAAAATGCAGACATAGAAGGTATATTTGAAGGCAAAATTCAAGTACAAGAAATACTAAATATTAAATCAAAAGCGCATATTAAAGGCGAAGTAATATGTGGTAAACTATCCGTAGAACCTGGAGCTGAATTTAGCGCCACTTGTGTAATGAAACCTCATGTAAAAAACATGGTTAGTAATGATCAATCCCCAGAAGAAAAAATCGCCTAATAAATGGTTGGCCCTGATTACTATTCCAATCCAAATGGGAGTAATTATCTTCTTGTTTTCCTATTTAGGGAACTGGTTAGATCAAAAATATCCAAACCCATATAATGTATATGTAAAAATACTCACCCTTATTGGTGTTGGTATTTCGTTTTACAACATTAACCGTCAATTAAAAGACATTAATAAATCAGAATAATAAATGAAATTAAAAAAATATCATTCACTATTAATTGTATTAATAGCAGGACTTATAGGATTCGCCATTCATAAAACACTATTATATTTTTTGGTTTCAAGTACTATTGAAAGTCAATTTCAATATAGTGTAGCATTGCTTTATTTACTTTTCACCTTATTCTCTGCATTTATTGTTTTCGCACTAAATATGGTCTTTCAAAACATGAAAAACTATGTTGGCTATGCTTTCTTATTTCTAACAACTTTAAAAATGATAATAGCCTATCTTTTGGTTAAGCCTATTTTAGCAATTCATCTTCCGTACACGTCTATTGAAAAAACCAATTTTTTTCTAATTTTTATTTACTTTCTAATAATAGAAACACTTGCTACCATAAGAATTTTAAACAATAAACAGTAAATCGTTTTATAATTGGTAATTCCTCAAAAAAAAATAAAGTTATACTTTTTAATATTAATTAAAATTGTACTTTTGCACCAAATTTGAAAAATATAATATAGATAATTCATAATTATGGTGCTTTCAAAAAAACCACTTCTATATATTTTAGTTGCATTATTAGCATTAATTTCTCTAAACGGATTTGCAAATTCATCTGATACTTTATCGGTACAAACGGCTCCTAAGGCTGAGTTAAAAACCGAAAAGCTTGATGAAAAAGAAGCAATGAAAGAAAAAATAGATGAAGTTAAAAACCATCACGTTTTAGACGGTCATGATTTTTCTTTATTTGCTGATGAAGCAGCAGGAAAACATTATGGTTTCCCGCTTCTAATTATTCTTTGGGACAATGGAAAACTGGAAGTTTTCTCTTCTTCAAAATTTAATCACGGAGAAAGTGTAGCTGAGTCAAATGGAAATTACTACGTTTTACACCACGAAAAAATATACAAAACAGATGCTTCAGGAACGTTAACTGGCGATGAAGAGCATCCTACAAACGCAAAACCATTAGATTTTTCTATTACCAAAGGAGTGTTTACCATGTTGGTTGTTGCCTTATTAATGGTCTTATTATTCAGAAGTTTAGGAAAGTCGTATTCCAAAAATGGAGGAGTAGCTGCTGGAGCTGGTCGATTCTTCGAACCCATAGTATTGTTTGTTCGTGATGAAATTGCTATTCCAAACATAGGCGAAAAAAAGTATAAAAAATACATGAGTCATTTATTAACCGTATTCTTTTTTATTTGGTTTTTAAATGTAGTTGGGATGACTCCATTTGGAATTAACGTAACTGGAAATATAGCCGTTACCTTTGGATTAGCTGTAGTAACTTTTATAATTACTACACTTACAGCAAACAAAAACTATTGGAAACATATTTTTTGGATGCCAGGTGTTCCAGTACCCATGAAGTTTATCTTGGCCCCTATAGAACTTATGGGAGCTATTATCAAGCCATTTTCATTAATGATTCGTTTGTATGCCAACATGTTTGCGGGGCATATTGTATTGATGAGTTTGATTGGGATGATGTTTGTTTTTAAAAGCTGGATAGGAAGTCCGTTGGCTTTTGTTTTATCGTTTATCATTTCTTTAATCGAAATCTTAGTAACATTATTACAAGCCTATATTTTCACGATGTTAACCGCTTTGTATTTTGGTTCAGCCGTTGAGGAGCACCATCACGAAGAAGGGCATCATTAATAAAACAGCGAATGCCTTTTGTGCAGCCGCTTTAATTAGAATGTTTAATTAAATATATATACATTATGGAAGGAAATCTTCATTTAGTAGGAGCTGGATTAGTGGTTATCGGAGTTGGTCTTGGTATTGGTAGAATCGGTGGTTCTGCATTAGAGGCTATCGCTCGTCAACCAGAAGCAACAGGAAAAATTCAAACTGTGATGCTTATTGCAGCGGCCCTTATTGAAGGTATTGGATTTGCTGCTTTATTCGCAGTATCTTAATACAAAAAACCAAACAAAAACCGCAACGGTTGGTTGTGGTTTTTGTTTTATTTAAACAAGAAAGACTTTAATTATATAATATGGAAAAGTTAATAAATGATTTTTCGTTTGGTTTGTTCTTTTGGCAATCCTTAATTTTCATCGGATTAATTTTATTGTTGAAAAAATTTGCATGGAAACCAATTCTTGATGCAGTTAATGAAAGAGAAGAAGGTATTAAAAATGCTTTACAATCTGCAGAAAATGCTAAAAAAGAAATGCAAAATCTAAAATCAGATAATGAGAAATTATTAGCTGATGCTAGATTAGAAAGAGATGCTATGATGAAAGAAGCTCGTGAAATCAAAGAAAAAATGATTAATGATGCTAAAACAGAAGCGCAAGTTCAAGGTCAAAAAATGATTGAACAAGCTAAAGCAGCCATCAACAGCGAAAAAAATGCAGCAATGGTAGAATTGAAAGAACAAGTTTCTTCATTATCTATAGAGATTGCTCAAAAATTATTAAAAGACGAATTAGCTAACAATGAATCTCAAACCAAATTGATTGAGAAAATGTTAGGTGATGTTAAACTAAATTAATCGTTATGTCAAGAGCAGCGATTAGATACGCAAAAGCAATAATAGAAATAGCGGTTTCAAACGGAAATGCTACACTTGTAAATGATGATATGAATAACATCGTTACTACGGTTGCTGACAATTCAGATTTAAGCGAGTTTTTGGCTAGCCCAATCATTGCAGCCGATTTAAAAATGAATGCATTGACCGAAATTTTTAGTTCGGTTCAAGGTGAAACCAAGTCGCTATTTAGATTGCTACAAGAAAATAAAAGATTTGAAATATTAGCCTCAATAGCTACACAATTCAATCATCAGTTTGATGAAATGAACGGCATGGAAACCGCAAAGGTTACTACTGCTTTTCCTATCACAGCCGAATTAGAAGCAAAAGTTATGGCAAAAGTGGCCACTATTTCAGATAAAAAAATAACCATTCAGAACATTGTAGATCCAGCAATTATTGGTGGGTTTATCTTGAGAATTGGAGACAAACAATACAATGCTTCTGTGGCCAATAGGTTACAGGAATTAAAAAGAGAGTTTAGTAATTAAATACCATTAAAGAGATATCAAAATGGCGGAAATTAAAGCTGCTGAAATTTCAGCAATATTAAAGAAACAAGTAGAAGGATTTCAATCGGGTGCTACGTTGGAAGAAGTGGGAACTGTACTTCAAGTAGGAGACGGTATTGCTCGTGTTTACGGGTTGTCAAACGCACAATACGGTGAGTTGGTACAATTCGAAAACGGTTTAGAAGCTATCGTTTTGAACTTAGAAGAAGACAATGTTGGGGTAGTACTTTTAGGACCATCAACTGGAATCAAAGAAGGATCTATAGTAAAAAGAACTCAACGTATCGCTTCTTTGAAAGTAGGTGAGCAAATCGTGGGTCGTGTTGTAAACACACTTGGTGAGCCAATCGATGGTAAAGGAGCAATTGGCGGTGACTTATACGAGATGCCATTAGAAAGAAAAGCGCCTGGAGTTATCTTCCGTCAACCCGTTACTGAGCCATTACAAACAGGTATCAAATCTATCGATGCGATGATTCCAGTAGGTAGAGGACAACGTGAGTTGGTTATTGGTGACCGTCAAACAGGTAAAACTACGGTTTGTATTGATACCATTTTGAACCAAAAAGAATTTTACGATGCAGGGCAACCTGTATTCTGTATCTATGTGGCGATAGGACAAAAAGCGTCTACAGTAGCTGGAATTGCTAAAACATTAGAAGAAAAAGGAGCGATGGCATATACTGTTATCGTAGCCGCTAATGCTTCTGACCCAGCTCCAATGCAAGTATATGCTCCAATGGCCGGTGCTGCTATCGGAGAATATTTCCGAGATTCAGGGCGTCCTGCTTTGATTATCTATGATGATTTATCAAAACAAGCGGTGGCTTACCGTGAGGTGTCTTTGTTGTTAAGAAGACCACCAGGACGTGAGGCTTATCCTGGAGACGTATTCTACTTACACTCTCGTTTATTAGAAAGAGCGTGTAAAGTTATTGCCGATGATGATATCGCCAAAAACATGAATGATTTGCCAGATAGCTTGAAACCAATTGTAAAAGGGGGAGGTTCATTAACAGCGTTACCAATTATCGAAACCCAGGCGGGAGACGTTTCGGCCTATATCCCAACTAACGTAATTTCGATTACCGATGGTCAGATTTTCCTTGATGGAGATTTGTTCAACTCAGGGGTTCGTCCTGCTATTAACGTAGGTATTTCGGTATCTCGTGTGGGAGGTAATGCTCAAATTAAATCGATGAAAAAAGTAGCGGGTACTTTGAAATTAGACCAAGCACAATTCCGTGAATTGGAAGCGTTTGCTAAATTCGGATCTGATTTGGATGCGGTTACTTTAAACGTAATCGAAAAAGGAAAAAGAAACGTTGAAATCTTGAAACAAGCCGTAAACGACCCATATACAGTTGAAGACCAAGTAGCGATTATCTATGCAGGTTCTAAAAACTTATTGAGAAACGTTCCGGTAAACAAAGTAAAAGAATTCGAAAGAGATTATATCGATTATTTGAATAACAAACACAGAGACGTTTTAAATGCTTTGAAAGCAGGTAAGTTAGATGATACTATTACTGATGTTTTAGAGAAAACGGCTAAAGAATTATCAGCAAAATATAATTAATAATTTGAGTATTTGAAAATTTGAAGATGGTGTAAAGCATTTTCAAATTTTCAAATTATCACATTTTCAAATTTAAAAAATGGCAAACTTAAAGGAAATCCGTAATAGAATTACTTCCGTTCAGTCGACGATGCAAATTACATCGGCGATGAAGATGGTTTCTGCCGCAAAGTTGAAAAAAGCACAAGATGCTATTACAGCAATGCGCCCTTATGCCGAAAAATTAACGGAATTATTACAAAGCGTAAGCGCTACTTTAGAAGGCGGTGCAGGTGGACAATACACAACTCAACGCGAAGTAAACAAAGTTTTAGTTGTAGCTATTACTTCAAATCGTGGTTTGTGTGGTGCTTTCAATACCAATGTCATTAAGCAAGCCAAATCGATAGCCGATAGTTACGAAGGAAAACAAGTTGATATTTTTGCTATTGGTAAAAAAGGAAACGATGTATTACGAAAAACAAATACTGTTATTGCCAACAGAAGCGAAGTTTTTGACCAACTTACTTTTGACAATGTAGCTGCTATTGCAGATGTGTTGACTGAGAAATTTATTTCGGGTGAGTATGATAAAATTGAAGTGGTGTACAATCAGTTCAAGAACGCCGCTACTCAAATAGTACAGACAGAGCAGTTTTTGCCATTAGCACCTGTAGCAACAGACACACCTGTAGCAGCAGCAGACTATATTTTTGAACCTGCCAAAGAAGAAATTGTATTGACTTTGATTCCAAAATCATTAAAGACACAATTGTACAAATCCATTAGAGATTCTTTTGCTTCCGAACATGGAGCGCGTATGACCGCAATGCACAAAGCAACGGATAATGCAACGGAATTAAGAAACCAATTGAAACTGACTTATAACAAAGCACGTCAGGCTGCAATTACCAATGAAATCTTAGAGATTGTAGGTGGAGCAGAAGCTTTGAAAGGATAAGAAAAAGAAGTTTTGAAAAGATAATCTTCAAAAGATATTTTATAGAAAGAGTGAACATTTGTTCGCTCTTTTTTTTTGGAACGAATTTAATAGTTATTTTTGTTCGATACCTAAAAAACACTCTCATTGAGCCTTTATAAAAACCTATTCAAACAAACCCTTATTTACGGACTGGCGACCGTTTTTCCTAGGATTATCAGTTTTATACTGAATCCGCTGTTTGTGTATTATTTGCCTGATAAAAGCAAGATGGGTGAGGTCTCGGTCATCTTTGCGTATTTGGTGTTCTTCAATGTGGTGCTGTCTTATGGTATGGAAACTTCTTTCTTCCGATTTTACAATTCCGAAGACGATAAAAAGAAGGTTATTTCCACCGCCACGGTATCTTTATTTTGGTCTACATTAGGGTTTTTAGGTTTGGCATTATTGTTTAGAAATACTTTAGCCAGTTGGTCTAGCATCAATGTGCAATATATCACCTATACCATTTGGATTTTAACTTTTGATGCCTTAGCCATAGTCCCTTTTTCAAAGTTACGAGCGGAAAGAAGACCCATGAAATATGCCACCATTAAGATGGCAAACGTTACGATAAACTTACTGCTCAATGTTTTCTTTTTGGCCTTTCTTCCCAAATTAGTTACCAATAACCCAAACGGATTTTTGAGTCACATTTATATAGAGAATTTCCAAATTGGCTATATTTTCATATCCAATGTTGTGGCAAGTTTATTTACCTTGTTGATGTTGATTCCGAACTACCTTCATATTTCTTGGAAGTTTGATGTGGTCTTGTGGAAGAAAATGATGAACTACGGTTTGCCTATATTGTTTGCCGGAATCGCTTTTGCCATCAACGAGCATTTTGATAAAATCCTGTTAGACTGGATGCATGTTCCCATGTCAGACATTGGAGCGTATTCTGCCTGTTATAAAATTGGGATGTTTATGGTGCTGTTTCGAACGGCTTATACCTTAGGGATTGAACCGTTCTTCTTTAGCCATGCTAGTAACGAAAATGCGCAACAAACCTATGCTACCATTACCAAATACTTTGTGATTTTTGGTTCGTTTATCACCTTGTTTGTTATTGTGTTTGCCGATTTGTTAAAACACGTTTTAGTACCCAATGCCAATTATTGGGATGCCATGAAAGTAGTACCGCTGATTGTTTTTGCCAATTTCTTTTTGGGAATTTATACCAATTTATCTGTGTGGTATAAACTAATAGACAAAACCAAAATAGGGGCTTATATTTCGTTAGTTGGTGCCGCCGTTACGTTGATTCTAAATTATTTTTTAATCCCAACCATGAGCTACTATGGATCGGCCATTGCCACGATTGCTGCCTATGGAAGCATGATGGTGATATCCTATAAATTGGGACAAAAAAGCTATCCTATTCCGTATGATTTTAATAAAATATTCAGTTACCTTGGACTAACCATAGTGTTTTCCGTGGTTTCATTTTACATTCCCGTGCTACGAAATAATTATTTTTTAAAAATAGGATTGTTAGTGGTGTTCTTATATTTCATTTACTATAGCGAAAAAGAAACATTAGTACGAATCATAAAAAGAAAGACAAAATAATGACCATCAAAATCATCAACAAATCGCAACACGATTTACCCAATTACGAAACCATAGCCTCAGCTGGAATGGATTTGCGTGCCAATCTTTCGGAACCCATAACCCTAAAACCATTGGAGAGAGCTATTGTTAAAACAGGATTATTTATAGAATTGCCAATAGGTTATGAAGCTCAAGTTAGACCTCGTAGTGGATTGGCAGCCAAGAAAGGAATCACCGTCTTAAATTCACCCGGTACAGTTGATGCCGATTATCGCGGGGAAATCGGTGTGATTTTAGTAAATTTATCCCATGAAAATTTCATAGTGGAAAACGGGGAAAGAATTGCCCAATTAATCATAGCCAAACACGAACGTGCCGAATGGATTGCGGTAGAAGCATTGTCTGAAACCACAAGAGGAGAAGGCGGTTTTGGTAGTACAGGGGTGAAGTAGTTAAAACACTTCAACATTGAACATTCCAAGTTGAGTGTTCAAAATTCTGAATAGCTGAATGTTGAATGATGAATGTTGAATAACGAATTTTGAAGTATTTAATTAAAACAAACTATGGTAAAATATGATTTACATGAAAGGCTAATTGATTTTGCAGTTCAAATAATCAATATTACAGACCATTTAAAAGCAACAAAAGCAGGAAATCATTTGTCGGGTCAAATTGTAAGATCGGGAACAGCACCTTCTTTAAATTATAGTGAAGCTCAAAGTGCAGAATCTAGAAATGATTTTATTCATAAAATGTCGCTTGTTTTAAAAGAATTGAGAGAAACACATTCTTGTTTGAAAATTATTTATAAAGCAAAATTATATATAAAGGAAGAAGAAGATTTGATTGTCATACTAAAAGAAAATGACGAATTAATATCCATTTTTGTAAAAAGTATAGCAACATCAAGAAGTAAAAAATAAGAGTAATAAAAACATTTCAAGATTCATAATTCCAAGTTGAATGTTCAAAATTCAAATGTTGAACAACGAATTTTGAATAGCGAATGTTGAAGTTAAAATAAGATTTAAATGAAAATAATAGTTCCAATGGCGGGCCGTGGTTCACGACTTCGCCCACATACATTAACCATTCCAAAACCATTAATTCCTATTGCTGGAAAACCCATTGTTCACCGTTTGGTAGAAGACATTGCAGGAGTTTTGGGTCAAAAGATAGACGAGATTGCTTTTATAATACATGAAAGCTTCGGTAAAAAAGTAGAAGAAGATTTGATAGCCATTGCCGAAAAGCTGGGTTCACAAGGAAAAATATATTACCAAAACGAAGCTTTAGGAACGGGTCATGCCATTATGTGTGCCAAAGATTCTTTGAGCGGACCAGCAGTAATAGCTTATGCCGATACTTTAATTCGTGCCGATTTTGATTTAGATCAAAGCGCTGACAGCGTAATTTGGGTTAAGCAAGTAGACCAACCAGAAGCCTTTGGAGTTATTCAGTTAAACGAAGCTAATGAAATAGTAGAGTTGGTAGAAAAACCAAAAGAATTTGTTTCTGACCTAGCGGTTATTGGAATATATTATTTTAAAGACGCTGCTGTTTTAAAGAATGAGCTGCAGTATGTTTTAGACAACAATATCATTCACGGTGGGGAATACCAAATTAACGATGGCATTAAGCAAATGATGGCCAAAGGAATGAAATTTGTGCCTGGAGAGGTTGATGCTTGGATGGATTGTGGTAACAAAGACGTGACAGTAGAGACCAACTCAAGAATGCTTACCTTTTTGCACAATGACGGAGAACATTTGGTAGATTATGATGTGAGAATAGAAAATTCAACCATCATACCTCCATGTTACATTGGAGAAGATGTAGTATTGATTAATTCGGTTGTGGGGCCAAATGTTTCTTTAGGGAAAGGCACTCATGTAACCAATACTAAAATCCAAAATAGTTTGGTTCAAACTCATGCTCATATTAAAAATGCGAAATTAGATAATGCCATGATTGGAAATCACGCTACATTTGATGGTGATTTTAAAAGTATAAGTATTGGAGATTATTCGGTTCTAGAATAAAAATCAACATGAAGAAATTAGGAATTTATAGTTTATTAATTGGAATGTTATGCCTTCCCAATATTACTTTGGGTCAAAAAGAACCCGAACATGATGTAGTAGTTTTAGACAATGGATTTGAAGATAATTTCTACGAAGCAATAAAGCAAAAAAGCATCGAAAACTATGACAAAGCAATTGAAGCTCTAGAAAAATGTAAAGAAGCCAATCCCGAAGATCCTATCGTTTATTTTGAATTTGGGAAAAATTATTTGGCCCAAAAAAAATACAAAGAGGCCTATGATAATTTTGAAAAGGTAACCAAAATGGACCCCAAAAACCGTTGGGCTTTTGTAGGGATGTATGATGTTTGTTATGCCACTCAAGATTACAATCGAGCCATCAGCATAGTGGAAAAATTGGTAACATTTAACGATGATTACAAAGAAGATTTGACGTCGTTATATATGAATACCCAACAGTATGATAAAGCACTGGAACTCATTAACGAACTGAATACCAAATACGGTAAGACGGATAAACGGGAATTGTATAAGGCTGATATTTTAAAAGATGCCAAATACCAATCGGCAGAAAAAAACAATCTTTTGGAGCAAATAAAAAAATTCCCAAAAGATGAATCCAATTACATTTCCTTGATTTATTTGTATTCGCAAAGCAATCAAGAAGAAAAGGCACTAGAAATTGCAAAGAAATTAGAAGCCGCTATTCCAACATCCGATTGGGCACAGGTGAGTTTGTTTAAGTTTCACTTAAATAATAACGATGGTGACAATGCTGTTAAAGCGATGAACATCGTATTGTCAAGCAAAAAAATAGACCAAAAAATAAAGCACAGAATCCTCAACGAATTTTTAATTTTTGCCAAAAACAACCCAAAATACGAACTTGATTTAGACAAAGCCATTTCCTATTTTGATAATGATAAAGGAGTACAGGTTGCCAAAGAAATAGCCAAGTTTTATTATGCTAAAGCTGATTGGATAAAAGCGATTAAATATTTAGAAATGCATTTAAAAAACGCTGAAGAAGATACAGAAGCACAACAATTACTACTTCAAGCTTATACTGAAAACCAACAATTTGACATTTTAGCCAAAAGAGCAGAGGATTTGACGCAGATTTTTCCAACGCAACCCCAGTATTATTATTATGCTGGATTGGCCTATAATCAATTAAAAAACTTTAAAAAAGCAGCTAATTTATTAGAATCAGGGCTAGATTTTGTAGTTGATGACACTGCCTTGGAAATCAATTTCAATATTCAATTAGGAGAAGCTTATAATGGATTGGGGAATTTGAAAAAGAAAGAAAGTTATTTTACCAAAGCCAATGAGCTAATAAAAAACAAAAAGGGATAATGAAAAATTTGATTTATTTCCGCTTGGTAATTTTTTTAGTTTGCTTCTCCAGTTCGCAAATGCTCGTGTCTTGTAAATCGAAAACTGTTTTAGCAGAGAACAAACCTGTAATAACTAATGCAGTTAAAGACAGCAATGAGGTTACTTCGGAAAATATTATTCAAAAACATTACAGTAATAAAAATGATTTTTCTACGTTATACATAAGATCGAGTGCTAATTATAAAGACGAAAAGCAATCTCAAAGCGTTTCTGCCGAAATCAAAATCAAAAAGGACGAGAAGATTTTAGTCAGTATTCGATTTATTGGAATTACAATGGCCAAAGCCTTGATTACGCCCGATGAAGTGAAGTATTATGAAAAAATAAACGGCACCTATTTTGAAGGGAATTATCAAGCTTTGAGTGAATGGCTAGGAACTGATTTAGATTTTACTAAAATTCAAAATCTTTTAATTGGACAACCAATAGATGATTTGACAAAAGAAAATTTCACGATGCTATTATTGGATAAATCGTATCAGTTGAGCACTAAAGATAATAATACCGAAAAATCATTTTTGTTTGATGAGGATCATTATTTACTCAAAAAACAAGAGATTATTCAAGTTGAAAAAGAAAGAGAATTTGAAGTGAATTATCCCAATTTTCAAGGTTATGCCACGGCTATTTTACCAGCAAATTTGATGATTAATGCCGTTCAGAAAAAAGGGAAGACTGCTATTTCAATCGAATATAATTCAGTTACTTTTAATGAAGAACTTACATTCCCTTATAGTGTTCCCGAAGGATATGAAAGAATTTTTATAAATTAGATTTGCCAAAACATTAAGCCCATGCCAAGATTTTTTGTGACCTTTTTATTTTTTTGTTTAGCAACACAAGCGTGGTGCCAAGTGCCTACACAGGAGCAGCTCGAAGAACGTAAAGCTAAAATTCAACTTGAGATTCAAGAGAAAGAACAGCAATTGCAATCGGTAAAAAGCAAAGAAAAATCAGTAGTTACCCAATTGATGCTTCAAAAAGAAAAAATCGGTTTAAAAGAAAAACTGATTAAAACCACCGAAAAGCAAACCAAATTATTAAGTAATGATATTTATGTCAATCAGCTAAAAATAAACCAACTCAACCGGGATTTAGATATTCTTCGTAAAGATTATGCTGAGATGATTTTAAAATCCTATAAAAGCCGTTCTGAACAAAGTAGAGCCATGTTCTTGCTCTCTTCACAAAACTTCCTTCAGGCTTATAAAAGAGCGCAGTATATGAAACAATATGCGAGTTATCGAAAAATGCAAGGAGAAGAAATAAAAGGAAAAACAACGCAACTAGAAGATTACAATACTAAAATTGGCGCTCAAAAAACGGTAAAAGAAAAATTAATTGCCGAAAACGAAATAGAAAAACAAGGACTTGAAAAAGAAAAGCAAGAGCAGGAAAAAATAGCCACCCAAATCAAAAAAGAAAAAGGGAAAATTGTTGCTGAAATCAAGAAAAAACAACAAGAAACCAAAAAAATTGATGCTCAGATTCAAAAATTAATTAGAGAAAGTATTGCGACAGCCAACAAAAAGACGGCGGCAGCCAAAGCCAAAGCCAATCCAAAAACAACAACGGCAGAGGATACAAAAGCAGTGGAAACTTCTTCAAAAATTGTATTAACCCCAGAAGGGCAATTAATAGCTAATAATTTCAGAGCCAATAAAGGAAAATTGCCTTGGCCAGTTGAAAAGGGAGTGGTTTCGTTGCCTTATGGTGATCAGCCTCACCCAGTTTATAAAACCTTAACGGTACACAATAGTGGTGTTGAAATCACTACCGAAGCTGGGTCTTCAGCTCGAGCAGTTTTTGGAGGAGAAGTAACAAAGATTTATAAAATATCGCCTTTAAATATCGCCGTGTTCATACAGCATGGAGATTTCTTTACGGTTTACCAAAACTTGAGCAGCGTAAATGTGAGTGTAGGCGATAAAGTTAGTACCAAACAATCATTAGGGAAAATTAGAACCAATGGTGACACTGGAAAAACGGTTTTGAAATTCCTAATTCTCCAAAACACAAATTATAATAACCCAGCTTCTTGGCTTTATAATATGTAATTAAACAAACAGCGCTTTTAGTTCGGTTGCGTCATGAGGGCTCATTTTCCCTGCTAAAACAAGACTCAATTGTTTTCTTCGTAGAGCAGCGTCAAATCGCTCTTTTTCTAGTTCTGTTTGTGGTTCTATTTGAGGAACGGTTAAAGGGTTTCCCGTTTCGTTTACTGCGACAAAAGTATAAATGGCTTCATTGGCTTTAGTTCGAATACCTGATTCTCTATCTTCAATCCACACATCAAGAAAAATTTCCATGGATGAATTAAATGCTCGTGAGACTTTAGCTTCAATGGTAACAACACTTCCTAGAGGAATAGAACGGTTAAAAGCCACATGATTTACCGAAGCTGTAACAGTAATTCTTCGAGAATGTCTTCTTGCGGCTATGCTTGCAGCTCTGTCCATTCGGGCTAATAACTCACCCCCAAAAAGGTTATTTAAAGGATTGGTTTCACTAGGCAAGACCAAATCGGTCAAAATCGTTAAAGATTCAGAAGGATGTTTTGGAGTCATAACATATTTTTGGCAAAGGTAATTACAACAAATAAAAAATCCCGAGAAATCGGGATAATTTTATAATTCTTGTATTAATAACCAAGCATCTTTATTGTCAAGGCGTTTAATGCTTTTCATGGCCTCTTGTGCTTCGTTATAAGAAGAGTAACTTCCGTAAAGTACGGGCAGTAAACCATGCTTGTTGGCAGGTAATCTTTTGGCTTTAAAGCCTAATTTTAATAACGATTGATAGGCATTTTCAGCATTGGATTCTAATCGGAAAGCGCCAGCAACAACATGGTAAGGCGTGTCTTTTTCTGATGGAACAGTTAGAGTTACCGCTGGTAATGGATTCTCAATAAAGAAAGTAGCTTCCTGAATTTTTTGATTAATTTTTTTCTGAACATTCGATTGTACCAACAAGGTTTCTTGTTGCACCTGTTCTAAATAATTATCATATAACTTATATCCTAATACACTTGTTAACCCTAATGAAAGGGTTATAATAGCAGCATATTTCAAGGCTTTATAACTTCTTCTTTTTTCTGGAGTGAAAGCAATAGGTGCTTTTTCTTCAAGTACTTCAACTTGTTCTTTGTATACTTCTCGTTTAACCGCAGGAGAAATAAAGGAACTTAAGCCAAACGATTCTTTTAAATAATTAATTTGATCAACCGGATCAAAAACAATATTTTTTTCAGCATTTAGCGAAAAATCGCCAATGTTTTTTACTGATAAACGACCCAATTCTTGAATTTTAGTTTTCCAATCTGACACTTCATTCTGAATTGCATTTACAGCAACTTCATAAGAAACCTTTTCGGCTTGTGCCAAATGATTGGCTAATAATCCGTCATTGTTTTTTAGGAAAGGATTGAAAGAAATCAGTTTTTTGGGAGGGTAAAAAGAATGAGCATTTTCATCCAATTGCGCCGAATGAAATTCAGTGAGAAACGCTCCAAAACCTGGAACAGTAACACATTGATATCGGTATAATAATTGGGAAATGTATTGTTCAATCTTCATACCGACAAATTTAAAGAAACAATAGTAGTATCAAAAAATTATCCACAATTTTTATTAACAATCCAAAATAAAATTATTTATTTTGTAGTATTTTATTGATATGAAAACAAACGAGCTTTTTTACAATTTAGCCTTATTACGAGTAGAAGGTGTCGGAGATATTGTAGCCAAAAAACTGATAAGCCATTGTGGTTCAGCAGAAGATGTATTCAAAACTAAACCATCTCAACTCAAAGGAATTGATGGTATTGGTAATGTATTGCAAAAAAAATTAAAGGACAAGGCGGTTTTTGAAAAAGCCGAACTAGAAATGCGTTATATCGAAAATGAAAAAATCAACGTTTTATATTTTCAAAATGAAGATTATCCTGAAAGATTAAAGCATTGCATTGATGGTCCAGTTTTATTATTTGCCTCAGGTAAATTTGATTTTCAAAAGCGCAAATTAATTAGCATTGTTGGTACAAGACAAGTTACTACCTATGGTGCTGAATTTACCAAAAAACTCATAGAAGATTTAGCTATTTTCAATCCTATTATCGTTAGCGGTTTTGCTTATGGAGTTGATATTGTGGCACATCAAGCTGCGATGGAAAATAATTTGCAAACCATTGGTGTGTTGGCGCATGGATTAAATCAAATTTATCCAAAATCGCATAAAAAATATGTTGCCAAGATGGAACAAAATGGAGGTTTTATCACTGAATTTTGGAGCAGTTCAAATCCAGATAAGGAAAACTTTGTAAGACGAAATAGAATAGTTGCCGGCATGAGTGAAGCAACTATAGTAATAGAAAGTGCGGAAAAAGGAGGGTCACTTATTACCGCTAATATTGCAAATG
>CANJDA010000003.1 GCA_947472705.1 Flavobacteriaceae bacterium | reverse complement strand
ACTAAAGAAGTATCTAGTTTTTCACGATTGTGCCAATTGTAAATAAAAGTTTTTCCTTCAGTTTCAAGCTGTTTTCTATGCATATCTAATGCTTCAGCCGTGTCAAAAGCATAGTAGGCCCAACCCGAATTTACCAATTGATCTGCATATTGTTTATACAAAGACTTTCTTTCCGATTGACGGTAAGGACCATATTTTTCATTCTTCCCCACGGTTTCGCTTGGCGCAATTCCTAACCATTCCAAGGCTTCAAAGATGTAAGCTTCAGCACCAGGAACAAAACGATTTTGATCTGTATCTTCTATTCGTAAATAAAAAACACCATTATGTTTTTTGGCAAATAAATAATTAAATAGGGCAGTACGAACACCACCAATATGTAACGGTCCGGTTGGACTAGGAGCAAAACGAACTCTAACAGGTCTCGACATTTTTCTTAAAATTTAGCGCAAAGATAAAATTTAATTGGGCAGTATTTATTGAATTTTCTTTGGCATTTTTTTAACGCTTGGGTATTCAGTAAAAATTGTACATTTATCGGTTAAAAATAAAGGAGTAACCATTTTGGAAAATCAAAGCATTATTTACAATAAACTCGAACAGTTTATTAAGAAATTTTATACCAATGAGCTAGTTAGAGGAACCATTTTCTTTGTTGGGCTTGGGCTTTTGTATTTTATCTTCACGATTTTTGTTGAATATTTCCTTTGGCTAAAGCCAACTGCTAGAACCATTCTTTTTACGGTCTTTATTGCCGTAGAGCTTTTTCTATTATTGCGTTTTATTTTATTTCCCATTTTCAAGCTATTCAAATTACAAAAAGGAATAGAATATAATCAAGCATCAGCAATTATTGGGAATCATTTTAGTGAAGTGGGCGATAAGTTGACCAACTTTTTACAATTATCACAAGACCAAAATAAATCAGAATTATTATTAGCTTCTATAGATCAAAAGGCAAGCGCTTTGCAACCAATTCCTTTCAGTAATGCTATTAATTTAACCAAAAACAAAAAATATTTGCCTTTGGCAGTTATCCCGATATTGTTCTTTTTGTTTTTCATGATTTCTGGAAAAAGCGATATACTTTCCCAGAGTTTAAATAGGGTAGTGCATTTTAAACAACAATTTTTGCCTCCAGCACCCTTTGAATTTGTTGTGTTGAATAACAATTTACAAACCGAACAGAACAAGGACTTTCTTTTAAAAGTGAAATCTGTAGGTAATGTTGTTCCTGAAAATGCTATGATTTTTATTGGCAATGAAAGTTATTTTATGGAAATTAACAAGGCAGGAGAATTTGAGTTTGTCATTCCGAAGCCCGCTGAAGACATAGAATTTCATATAGAAGCTAACGACATTTCGTCTCACAATTATGAATTAAAAGTAGTTACTGTGCCCTCTATCGCTAATTTTGAAATGGTGTTGAATTTTCCAGGCTACCTCAATAAGAAATCAGAAATTATTAAAGGAACAGGGAACGCCATTATCCCAGAAGGAACTAAAGTTACCTGGAGGATGAACACTCTTGCTACTCAAAAAGTAGACTGGGTAAATGACAATAATCATTTTAAATTTACCAAAGCAGATAACATATTCTCTTTGTCAAAAAGTATTTTGCAAAATACAGATTACCAAATCCTGACATCAAATGCAAAGGTTCAGAATTATGAAAAACTGAATTATCAGATTTCAGTTATCAAAGACCAATTCCCAACCATAACAGTCGACAATGCACCTGATAGTCTGAAAGTAAATAAGAACTTTGTATTAGGGCAGGTGTCCGATGATTATGGTTTGTCTAAGCTACTTATTATTTATTACCCTAAAGACAAGCCAACTACAGCTAAACGCGCCCCTATTGCTGTTAAAAAAGATGTTTACGATCAGTTTGTGTTTTCATTTCCAAGTAACCTTCCTGTAGAAGAAGGTGTTTCATATGAATACTACTTTGAGATTTTTGATAACGATGCTATTCATAATTTCAAAAGCACAAAATCATCTGTTTTTAGCAATAGAATTGCCACTGAGGCAGAGAAAGAAGACCAAATGCTGCAGCAACAAAATCAAAATATTAACTCTTTGTCTAAATCGTTAAAAGCCCAAGACAAACAATTATCTGAGATGGAAAAACTCCAAAAAATGGGTAAAGAAAAAGATAATTTAGAATTTAAAGATCAGCAAAAAATTGATGATTTTCTGCAACGACAAAAACAACAAGATGAGTTGATGAAAGAGTTCTCGGAGAAAATGAAAGACAATCTTGAAAAATTCAAATCAGATAAAAAAGACGAAAAGAAAGATCAGCTTCAAGAACGTTTAGAAAAAACCAAAGAAGATTTAGAAAAAAATAAAAAATTGTTGGATGAACTCAAAAAGCTAAATGATAAAATAAGCAAAGAAGAGTTATTTGAGAAGATGGAGAAATTCCAACAAGCTAGTAAAAATCAAACCAAGAGTTTGGAACAACTAGTCGAATTAACCAAACGTTACTATGTTGAGAAAAAGGCAGAACAAATTGCCGATAAATTAAACAAGTTGTCCGAAAAACAAGATCAGCTATCTGAGAAAACAGATGAAAATAATGCAGAAAAACAAGAAGAAATAAACAAAGATTTTGATAAACTCCAAGAAGAACTGAATGATTTAGAAAAAGAAAATAAAGAGTTAAAAGCTCCTATGGATTTGCCAAAAACCGATGAAAAGGAGAAAAGCATTGATGAAGATTTAAAGGATGCTAAAGACCAATTGCAGAAACAACAAAAAGCTAAAGCAAAGCCAAAACAAAAAAGTGCTTCCAAAAAAATGAAGCAAATGAGCCAACAAATGCAAGAACAAATGCAATCTGGTGAAGAAGAGCAAATGGAAGAAGATGTGGCTATGTTGCGTCAAATTTTAGATAATCTTTTAGCTTATTCATTCTCACAAGAAGATGTGATGAAGCAGTTCAAAAACCTGAATCGAGGTGCTCCATCTTTCAATAAAAACTTAAAAGTCCAACAAGATTTAAAACAACAATTCAAACACGTAGATGATAGTTTATTTGCTATGTCATTGCGTAATCCAAAGATTGCAGAAGATATCACAAAAGAAATCGGGAATGTGCAATACAACGTTGATAAAGCAATAGAAACATTAGTCGAAGCCAATGTTCCAAAAGGAAATTCGCACCAACAGTATGCTGTTTCAGCTTCCAATAAATTGGCTGATATGCTAAGTGACATTCTCACGGGAATGCAAATGGAAATGCAAATGCAGGGACAAGGAAAAGGAAAACCAAAACCAGGACAAGGGGAAGGAATGCAACTTCCAGACATTATTAAGAAGCAGGAAGGTTTAGGTGATAAAATGAAGAAGGGAATGAAAAAAGGTGAGAAACCTGGAGAAAAACCTGGGGACAAACCCGGAGAAGGGCAACAAGGACAACAGGGCGAGAAACCTGGTGATGGACAGCAAGGAAACAAAGGAAATAAAGGGCAAAAGGGAGGTAGCTCGGGGCAAGGCCAAGGTGAACAAAAAGGAGGTGAACAAGGGCAAGATGGAGAAGGTGATGCTAAAGCTATCATGGAGATATACAAAGAACAACAACAACTTCGAGAAGCTTTAGAAAAAGAACTTAACAAACAAGGTGTTGGAGGTAATGGGCAAAATGCGCTTGATCAAATGAAACAAATTGAGAAGCAATTGCTTAACAAGGGTTTTAATAATGAAACCATGCAAAAGATTTTAAATGTAAAATATGAATTATTAAAATTACAAAAAGCAATCCAACAACAGGGAGAAGACAAAAAGCGTCAATCAGAAACTAATAAAAAGGAATTCAATAACAATGTGAATGCTTTGCCTACCAAACTTCAAGAATATTTGAATAGCATTGAAATTTTAAACAGACAAAGTTTACCTTTGCGCTCCAATTTTGACCAAAAGGTCCAAGAATATTTTAAATCCAATGATTAGTTTTAATTACGAATCTGATTTCATTTTAGAACACGAATCTGTTTTTTCAGATTGGCTTTCCAATGTTATTGAATCTGAAAAAAAGAATGAAGGCGAAATTAATTATATCTTCTGTGACGATGATTATTTGTTAGGATTAAACCAACAATATCTCAATCATGATACACTAACTGATATTATCAGTTTTGATTATTCTATAGGAAACGAATTACACGGAGATATATTCATTTCTATTGAAAGAGTACTTGAAAATGCGGAAGAATTTAAGGTTTCTTTTGAAGAAGAGTTAAAAAGAGTGATGGTTCACGGAATACTACACTACTGTGGATATAAAGATAAAAGCGAGAGCGACGAGTTAATAATGCGAGGAAAAGAAGAAGAAAAAATGAAGATGTTCCACGTGAAACAAAAATAAAGATGTTTTTAGAAAAGTACGATACAATAGTAGTAGGAGCTGGACATGCTGGCTGTGAAGCAGCGGCAGCTTCAGCCAACATGGGTTGCTCAACCTTATTGGTTACTATGAGTCTTCAAAATATTGCTCAAATGTCATGTAACCCCGCAATGGGGGGTATAGCAAAAGGGCAAATTGTTCGAGAAATAGATGCTTTGGGTGGGTATTCTGGAATCGTTTCTGATAAAACAGCCGTACAGTTCAAAATGCTTAACAAGTCTAAAGGCCCAGCCATGTGGTCGCCAAGGGTACAATCAGATCGTATGCGCTTTTCTGAAGAATGGAGATTAATGTTAGAACGCACACCTAATCTTGATTTCTATCAAGAAATGGTGAAAGGTTTATTAATTACCAATAATAAAATTGAAGGAGTAATAACTTCTTTGGGAATTGAAATTAAAGCAAAAACAGTAGTACTAACTAATGGCACTTTTCTTAACGGCTTAATTCATATTGGTGACAAACAATTTGGTGGGGGAAGAGCAGGAGAAAGCGCTGCATATGGAATTACTGAAGATTTAATAAAAGCAGGTTTTGAATCAGGGAGAATGAAAACAGGTACACCGCCTAGAGTTGATGGACGTTCATTAGATTATTCTAAAATGAGAGAGGAGCCTGGTGATCTAGTTCCAGATAAGTTCTCTTATTCGGATGAAACTAAACCTTTGACACACCAAAAATTGTGTCATATGACCTATACTTCAAACGAAGTACACAATATACTACGTGAAGGATTTGATCGTTCTCCAATGTTCAACGGACGAATTAAAAGTATTGGACCAAGATATTGCCCGTCTATTGAAGATAAAATAAACCGTTTTGCCGATAAAGAAAGACATCAATTATTTGTTGAACCTGAAGGATGGGACACAGTAGAAGTATACGTTAATGGCTTCTCAACTTCTTTACCTGAAGACATTCAATTTAAAGCTTTACGCTCTGTAGAAGGGTTTGAGAAAGTAAAATTCTTTCGGCCAGGATACGCTATAGAATATGATTATTTTCCGCCTACACAGTTAAAACATACTTTAGAAACTAAATTAGTTGAAGGCTTATATTTTGCTGGGCAAATTAACGGCACTACAGGATACGAAGAAGCCGCTTCACAAGGATTAATGGCAGGTATAAACGCCGCTTTAAAAGTAAATAAACAACAGCCATTAATTTTACGTCGTGACGAAGCTTATATAGGCGTTTTAATTGATGATTTAATCACAAAAGGAACAGAAGAGCCTTACCGAATGTTTACCTCTCGTGCTGAATACAGAACCTTATTGCGCCAAGACAATGCAGATTTCCGCTTAACTGCTAAGGCTTATGAAATTGGACTTGTCTCTGAAAAGAGATTAAAAAGAATGGAATATAAGTTTAATGAAAGCGAAAAAATGGTAAATTTTTTCAAAGAAACAAGTGTTACTCAAGAAGAAGCCAATCCTATTTTAGTTGAAAAAGAAAGTGCACCCATGATTCAAACAGATAAGATGTTTAAAGTGTTCTCTAGACCGCAAATTGAATTAGAAGACATTCTTAAATTCGAAAAAGTGCAACAGTATATAAATGAAAACGATTTAGATAAAGAAATTATAGAACAAGCCGAAATTCAAGTGAAATATTCAGGATATATCGAAAAAGAGAGAAATAATGCCGAAAAATTAATCCGATTAGAAGATATCAAAATCCCGGAGAATTTCGATTATAATAAAATTAAATCCATGTCAATTGAAGCCAAGCAAAAACTTTCTTCCATTCGCCCAGTAACCATTTCACAAGCCTCAAGAATTAGCGGAGTATCACCCGCAGATGTTTCGGTTTTATTAATTTATATGGGAAGATAATTTTACGTTCCACGTGAAACTATCTTTGTCAAGTCTTACCAATACAGCTTTTATATGATTTTCCAAAACAATATTTTTTATCAAAAAGTTAGAGATTATTCTGTTTCAAAAGAAATTTTCGAATTGCATCATAATCCAGAATATGATTTATTGATTACGTTTCCTAAACCAAGTCCAGAGAATTTACCAAGTTATTATGAAAGCGATGACTATATTTCGCATACAGATGGTAAACGATCCTTATTTGAAAAAGGATACCAATTTATAAAAGGAATAGCTTTAAAAAACAAACTAAAGCTAATCAATCAGCAATCTCCAAAAGGGAAACTTTTAGATATAGGAGCAGGAACGGGTGACTTTTTAGTAGTGGCAAAGCAAGCAGGCTGGCAAATAGTAGGAATAGAACCCAATGAAAAAGCCAAAAATAGCGCCATTAACAAAGGAGTAACTTTTGCCGATAGTTTTAATTCATTAGAGAACAATTCCTTTGACGTAATAACTATGTGGCATGTTTTAGAACATGTCCCAAATTTAGAAGAATACATCACCGAATTAAAAAGATTACTAAAACCTTCAGGAACAATTATAATTGCGGTTCCTAATTTTAAATCTTTTGATGCCAATTTTTACGGTAAATTTTGGGCCGCTTATGATGTTCCAAGACATATTTGGCACTTCTCCAAAACAAGTATCGAAAAAATATTCAAGAATAAAGAATTGAAATTAGTCAATACTCTCCCTATGAAATTCGATAGCTTTTATGTAAGCTTACTTTCCGAAAAATACAAAACAGGTAAAATGAATTTTATTAAAGCATTTTTTGTAGGCTGGAAGTCCAATATCAATGGAAAACGAACAAATGAATATTCATCACATATTTATGTAATTAAAAATGCCTAAAAAGCATTTAAAAGACCTAAAATTAATTTAAACCCACCTAAATAAGTTAATAGACGTCTAAAACGAGAAAGTCCATAAAAAGCCTTTATTTCAAGTTAATCATTATAGTTATTAATTATAGCATTTAATCCAATTATAATTATTGACTATTTAATAAAAAAAGAGTATGGGGCTGTTTTTCTAACTTTAGATTATCGTAAATTATTTTTATACTTTTGAAACCAAAACAATTTTATCCTTTTATAAATGAAAAAAACAATCATCCTTTTTGCATTAGTAATTTTAATTATTTCATGTAATAAAACTACTCCTGCAAAAGAATTCAAAACGGCTTACATTGATACGTCAAAATTGATGGAAGAATCTACAGAAGCAAAAGATATCGAAGCTAAATACAAAGACAAATCCAAAGTAATGGGCAATCAGTTAGAAGCTGAAGTAAATCGTTTCAAATCTGAAGCAGCAAGCTTTAAACAAGATGCTATGAAAAACGGTCAAGCTTGGGCACAACAAAAAGGTGCTGAACTTCAAGACCGAGAGCAAAAACTAAATTATGCTCAACAAGCTATGCTACAACAATTACAACAAGAAAGCAGTGTTGAAATGGATACTTTGGTAAAAGTTTATAAAAAAGTCATCAAAGATTATGGTAAAGAAAAAGGCTATGATTATATATACGGAACGGGCGATGCTCAAAGTATTTTATACGCTAAAGATAACTATGACATCACCAAAGAAGTCATAAAATTAATCAACGATAAATACAAATCATCTGATAAAAAAGAAGAAAAGAAATAGTCTCTCTTAGTCAATCCTAAAAAAAAGCCTCGATATTTACGAGGCTTTTTTTATGAAGTAGACTGATTTAACTCAACCAAAATACAGCCAATATAGAAGGAATAAAATAAATGGCAACAGTTCGTGCACCATCATAATCCTTAGCCAATCGCTGGCCTAAAAGCATCAATATCAATGTAATACTAGAAAAAACAGCACCATAAAAACCAAAAGTTCTACCACCATTCACTAGTAATTCAACACAACCAGCTAGAGTCAAAACGCCTGTTATCAATTCCAAAACAACCAATATAATCAAAGCCATTGGGACAAAATCTTTTAATACTGTCTTTGCAAAATGTCCTTTAAGCCAATCCACATTCTCCTGCCAACCAAAAACCTTATCATAGGCCGATTGTATAAAGGTAACAGCCAAAAAAACAAGCACTAATATTGAAGCTGTATTATTCATATCTATTCATTTTTATGAATTAAACGCGTAAGTTTTATAGATAAATCAGTCAAAATAATTTTAGCATTTCCATTCCTTTCAATATGGTAAATAGCATCCGAAAGCTCTTTAAAAATACCATTTATGTTTGCACCATTTACAAAAGGAGCAAAATTTTCTAATCGAAATTTCTCAACACTAGGCTCAAAATAAACCAATTTTCCAGTTCCATAATTCATCAATAATGCTTGTCGAAACATCATGATACAATAATTTAGAAACTGCTTTTGTCCTTCTCGCCCCAAACCGGCAATTTCTTCACTCCATAATATTAAATCCTGTATCGCTGCCGCATTTCCCTTTGCTCTAAAAGCCGCTCTAACCCAATCCACAAACCATTTTTCAAATGGTAAATCATCCGTGTCATTATTCAAAATATGCAAAGCCTTATTATAATTTCCTTGCGCCTGATGTGCCACTTTTACTGCTGATGCCTCATCCAAAAAATACTTTTCTCGCATCGCTTTTGCAATTACTGCTTCGGGTAATGCCCCAAAATGCAATACTTGACAACGCGATCGTATCGTTTGTATAATGTCTTCTTCATTTTCCGAAATCAAAAGAAACAAAGTCTTTTCAGGTGGCTCTTCTAATAGCTTCAATAATTTATTCGAAGCAGCAATATTAAGCTTATCCGCCATCCAAACAATCATAATTTTATAACCTCCCTCATACGATTTAAGCGCCAATGACTTCAAAATATCCTGCGCATCATCTACCCGAATTTCTCCTTGCTTATTCTGAACACCCAAATGCTTATACCAATCAAACAAACCCCCATAAGGATTCGCCATCAAAAACTCTCGCCAATCCATTATAAAATCAGCACTCTTTGGTTTAGATTTCACATCCTCATTAGCTACATTAGGATATACAAAATGCAAATCAGGATGCGAAAGCGATTGAAATTTTAAGTTACAACTCTCATTCCCGCCACTATTTTCTGTACCCACATTGTTACACAACACAAACTGAGCATAAGCCACAGCCATTGCTAAAGTACCACAACCTTCTGGCCCAATAAACAATTGTGCATGCGGAATCCTACCCGCTAAAGCACTCTTAACCAAATGGTTTTTAATATAATCCTGTCCAAGTATTTCAGAAAACTGCATAAAGCAAATATAGAAGAAATATTTTGCTATCTGAAATATAACCTCCAGACTCAAACCATTACCTGTTTTGCATAAATCGAAATAAATATTGCAAATATCAAAACCTCTTTTACACAAAACATCAAAAGCAAATCACAATACGAAACCTACAAATCAATATATAAAACAGATGTTAGTCAATACGAAATAAGCCATATTAAAAATGGAACAGTTTTTGCAAAAACCAAAACAAGTATATCCTTAAAAGAAATAGTAAAATGTTAAAACTAAACCTCCAACAGGCATTACAAAGCAAAGGCATTGAAAATACTAATAAATTTCTTCATCAATGCGAAATACCGTATTACACAGCTAGCCGATTATTAAACAACAATGTCAAGAGCATCCCATTTAAATACCTTGAAAAAATATGTCTCCAACTCCATTGTACCATAGATGATCTTTTTGTTTGGATTCCCGATAAAAATAGCAATACTCCCGATGAACATCCGATGCATAAACTAATACAAAAAAAGGCTAGTCAAACCATAACCCAAAAAATAAAACAACTTCCCTTCGAAAAAATCCAACAAATAAACAATTACATAGATGAACTAAATAACCCAAAACAATAAAAAGCAAAACAACCACCTTTCTTTTGTAATCAATTGAAAATTAATTCGATAAACCTTAAAATTTTCTTAAAAATCATCGATAAAAGCACAAAAAAGACCGATGAAATTATATTTTACTATATTTGCAGAGATTCAAACACACCATAAAGCCAAATGAAAACACTTCAGGATTTTAATTTCAATGGAAAAAAAGCCATTATTCGCGTAGACTTTAACGTTCCTTTAGACGAAAATTTCAACGTGACCGATGCTACTCGAATTGAAGCCGCAAAGCCCACCATTGATGCCATTTTAGCCGAAGGAGGAAGTGTAATTTTGATGTCACATCTAGGGAGACCCAAAGGAAAAGAAGACCAGTTTTCACTAAGACATATAGCAGCAAAATGCTCAGAAGTTTTAGGAATAACAGTTCAATTTGCCCCCGATTGTAGAGGGGATATAGCTCAAAAAGCAGCCCTAAACTTAAAGCAAGGCGAAGTTTTACTTTTAGAAAACCTTCGTTTTTACAAAGAAGAAGAAGCAGGTGATGAAAATTTCGCCAAAGAATTAGCATCACTTGGAGATATATATGTAAACGATGCTTTCGGAACAGCTCACAGAGCCCATGCATCTACAACCATAATCGCTAAGTTTTTCGAGAACAACAAATGTTTCGGATTACTTTTAGCTAAAGAAATAGAAAGCTTAAACCGTGTATTAAATAACTCGGTAAAACCAGTAACTGCAGTACTAGGAGGTTCAAAAGTATCTTCTAAAATCACAGTTATCGAAAACATTTTAGACAAAGTAGACCACATGATTATTGGTGGCGGAATGACATTCACTTTTGTAAAAGCGTTAGGAGGAAAAATTGGAAATTCAATCTGTGAAGATGATAAACAAGAATTAGCATTAGAAATTTTGCGCTTAGCCAAACAAAAAAACGTTCAAATTCACATCCCTGTTGATGTAATTGCAGCTGATGCCTTTTCAAATGATGCCAATACACAAATAGTTGATGTTCGTGAAATCCCGGAAGGTTGGCAAGGATTAGATGCCGGACCAAAATCTTTGGAAAATTTCAAAGAAGTAATCATGGCCTCAAAAACCATTCTTTGGAACGGCCCCCTAGGTGTTTTTGAAATGGAAAACTTTGCAAAAGGAACAATTGCCTTAGGAAATTATATAGCCGAAGCTACAGCAAATGGCACATTCTCACTAGTAGGAGGTGGAGATTCGGTAGCAGCAGTAAAACAATTCGGATTAGAAGATAAAATGAGTTATGTATCTACCGGCGGTGGCGCCATGTTAGAAATGTTAGAAGGAAGAGTACTTCCAGGAATTGCAGCTATTATGAATTAATTTTATAAGCAACATAATAAAATACAAGTATTTACGTTGTAAACAAGTAAGGTTTACAACCCAAAAATTTGACAAATACCAATTATACCAAAATATATGAATATTAAAAAAATAATAACGTTAGCCCTACTATTGGCATCTACGGCAATTTTTGCACAAGACGACCTAAGTATTGCACCGTTCAAAAAAGATTTATCAAATAAACAAGTCTTAGATTCTATCAAAGCCACTTTTGTTCACGACAAAATAGCTTCTTGTATTGATAGCCTTTGGATGAAAGAATTAGCCAGCTTGGATTTGTATGACGAATTATCTCTTGATATTAAAAACATCAATGTAGATGAAAAAGTAGACTATGAATTACCAACAGCGCTTTTAAAAGAAAGACTTAAGAAAATGGACGAGAAATCGCCCTTCAACATTGAATACAATCAAGGCCTAGAAAACGTAATCAAGTCATTTTTAAAAAACAGAAAAAGAACTTTCGAACGCTTAATGGGAATTTCACAGTTTTATTTCCCAATGTTTGAAGAGTCTTTAGCCTCACAAAATATTCCCTTAGAAATAAAATATTTATCGGTAGTAGAATCGGCCTTAAACCCTAGAGCAGTTTCCAGAGTAGGCGCTACAGGTTTATGGCAGTTTATGTACCAAACGGGAAAACAATACAATCTTAACATCAACACCTATGTTGATGACAGAAACGACCCATTAAAATCAAGTAATGCTGCTACCCAATACATGAACAACATGTACAAAATATTTGGTGATTGGGATTTAGTATTAGCATCCTACAACTCAGGACCAGGTAATGTAGCAAAAGCTATAAGACGCTCTGGAGGACAACAAAATTATTGGAATATTAGAAAATATTTACCAAAAGAAACTCAAGGATATTTACCAGCATTCTTAGCAACCATGTATATTTTCGAATACCACAAAGAGCACGGTATTCAGCCTGATAAAGCCATTGCAAATCATTTCGCAACAGACACGATAATGATCAAAAACACAATGACATTCAAACAAATTTCACAATTATTGGATGTTCCAGTAGCAGAATTACAATTCTTAAATCCATCATACAAAAGAGAAGTTATTCCTTTTATAACTGGAGAAGATCATTTTTTAAGATTGCCAATAGATAAAATAGCAGTGTTTACTTCGAATGAAGATAAGATTTATGCTTATGTACAATACGAAGAAAGCCGAAGAGAAAGACCCTATGAAAGCATGTTGGCCTCAAGAGATTCTATTAGCACTACAAAATCAAGATTGAAATATCACCGAGTGAGGAGAGGAGATAGCCTAAGTGAGATTTCATCTCAATATGGTATAGCCATGTCCGATTTAAAAAAATGGAACCATCTTAGAAGTAGTAAAGCTCCTGTTGGAAAAAAACTAAAAATTTATACAGTAGAAGCTATAGCCTCTAATGATAAAAAAGTGGTAAAACCAGATATAATTTCTGTGAAAGAAACTTCAGCTTTAGCTTCAAATACAGCTAAAGTTTTCAAAGAAGAAAAAGTGATTTCATTTAAAGATGTAATCAAATTCCATAAAGTTAAAAAAGGAGATAACTTAGGTGAGATATCTGATAAATACGGAGTGACAGTAGCTGAAGTAAAAAAATGGAACCACATCAAAGGCAATAATATTGCTTTAGGAGCCAATTTAAAAATTATCAAAAACGAAAAAGTAGTTTCAATTGTTAGAAAAGAAGTGAAAGGAAAACAACCTTTAGATTCTAAAGTTGAAACTAGTATTGCCTCAAACGATACAGATAATAACGAAGCACAAAACCCAAAAGATTATTATCAAGTACAAAAGGGGGATAACTTATTTAGTATCGCAAAAAAATTCAATGTTAGTTTAGAAGATTTAAAAAAATGGAACAACCTTGAAGACTTGAATGTGCAATTAGGCTCTAAAATAGCATTGGCCAATAATGAAGAAACAACCAAAGCAGATGAACCAAAAACAGAGACTAAAATCGTAGAATATAAAGTTAAAAAAGGCGATAACATTGGAAGCATTGCACACAAGTTCAACAGTAGCATCGATGATATTAAAGAATGGAACGGACTTGAAGATAACAACATTAAAGTGGGAACATCACTAACCGTTTCTAAAAAAGAAGTAGCCATTAACGAACCAAAATCTTCTAAAAAAGAAAGCTTAACAGCTAACGAAAGAGACGAAGTAAAATTATATTATGTGAAAAAAGGCGACTCTTTATTCAGCATTGCTAAAAAATATAATGTAACTGCTTCTGATATTAAAAAATGGAACGGTATTAAAAACGAAAGTTTAAAACCAGGCATGAAGTTAAAAATTAACGGTTAATCCGAAAATCTTCTATAAATTTGGGTTTTATTTCTGTTATGAATAAAACCCTTTTTTTATGGCTTTCAGTTTCGTTTATTATGAGTTCTTGCTCATATAGAAAAAATAAATTCCCTGACGAATCTGCCGCAGCCATAAACACTATTTCAGTAATCATAGACGACCAGCTTTGGAGTGGTGAAGTAGGTGACAGTATACGAAATAAATTTGCTTCACCAGTATTAGGCTTGCCACAAGAAGAGCCATTGTTTAGTATTAATCAATATCCCGTAAAACTTTTTGAAGGCTATTCTACTGATAGCCGCAATATCATCATCATTAAGAAAGACATTGAAAACAAATTTGAAATCAAAGAAAACGAATTTGCCTCACCTCAAAACGCAATACACATTTCTGGCAAAACCGCTTTTGAAATACTCGAAATTTTAGAAACCCATACGCCTGAAATTATTCAAAAAATGCGTACCACTGAGATAACGCAAGAACAAAAAACCTTTAAAGACTCTTTGTTAAATACTAAAAAAATTCAAAAGAAATTTGGTGTTGATTTGATAATCCCAAAGAAATACGACTATGTGATGCGTCGTAAAAATTTCATTTGGCTCAAAAGCGAAATCACAGGAGGCAACACCAGCATCATAATTTATGAAATCCCATGGAAAAGTATTAGGCCAAAATATGCTGTGAAAGATATTATTCAAACCAGAGATTCTATAGGTAATCGATTTATCCATGGTTCAGATAAAGGAACAGTAATGGTTACCGAAGAAGCTTATTCTCCCTATTTTTCAAAAATAAACTTAGCAGGAGATAAAACTTTTGAAACTAAAGGGACTTGGCAAATGAAAAACGATTTTATGTCAGGACCTTTTATAAACTATGCAATTTTTGACAAACAAAACAAACGAATTCTTGTTCTTGAAGGATTTTGCTATGCACCATCTAAAGAAAAAAGAGATTTAATGTTTGAATTAGAAGCCATCATCAAATCAATTAAAATAAAAAAATAAACAAGCATGAATTTAGAATGGAAAATAAAGCGATTTGAGACACTTTCTGTTAGTGAGATTTATAATTTGCTACAATTACGAAGTGAAGTCTTTGTGGTTGAGCAAAATTGCGTTTATCAAGACATTGATGGTAAAGATCAAAAAGCATTACACCTGTTAGGTGAAGATAGTGGACATATAGTTGCCTACGCTCGCTTGTTTAAACCCAATGATTATTTTGATCAAGCATCAATTGGTCGTGTAGTGGTAAAGCCTAGTTACAGAGATAAAAAATTGGGGCACATCTTGATGAGAGAAGCCATTTATTTTATGAAATCACAACTTGATGCTACTAAGATTACTATCTCGGCCCAATTGTATTTAAAGAAATTCTATGAAAGTCACGGTTTTATTCAAACCAGCGAAATGTATCTCGAAGATGATATCCCGCATATAGAAATGAAACGCGGCTGATTAAATTTTAGAAATCACCAACTCAACTCTTCGGTCATATTCGGCACCCTTGCCCAAAGGAACAGTATTTCCGTAGCCTTTGAAAGTCATACGTTCTTTGGCAATTTTCTTCAGAATTAAATATTTATAAACAGATTGAGCCCTATTGACAGATAATTGACGCTTTTTTGTATCTAAATCAATAGCTTCTTTTTGATAAGGCGGCGTGCAACAAACATGCCCTTGAATTTCAAATTCCAAATTTTTATATTTCTGTAATAATCGGGCAATTTTATCAAGCTCTGTTTTGGTTTTAAAAGTCAATTTACTACTCCCTCTTTCAAATAAAACATTATCTAAATAAATGTGGTCGCCAATAATGTGGTGTTTTTGGATGGTATTATAAAATCCTGGGATTTCAATTTTTGGCAAAGGTTTTAAATTTAAAACCACATCCACGCGTCGGTTTTTAGACCTTTTTTCGGGAAGATTTTCTAAGATGTCATCGTCAATCAAAATACGTCCTTTGCCTTCAATGGTAACAATAATTTTACTTTTGATGCCCTTTTCTATGAATTTGTTCTGAATAGCATTCGCCCGTTTTGTTGAAAGTTTATAATTATAAGCTTCTTTCCCAACATCATCAGTATAACCAAAAATCTGTATAGTTTCAATTCGTGTAGAATCGGTTTTTTTTATAAAATCAACCGCATCATTCACTTGTTTGTCGTTCAAAGCAAATTTGTCAAAGTCAAAATAAACGGAGTGAACTACTTCTTCTTGAGCCTGAACAATTCCCCAAAATAAGAATAAAGGCACGTATTTTAATAACTTCATATTAATTCTTTAAAATCTTATTATATCCTGCTTTATCTTTTAAAATTTCAACCGCTTTTTTTATTTCAAAGTTATTTTTGATGTAATATTTATAAAGCCCTTCTTTGTATTGATATCTTTTGATAATTTCATCCAATAGTAAATTTTTTATTTCAGATTTATTTTTATCAATCAATGTTTCTTCGCTTTTTTCAATGGAAGCTAAAAGCAGTTTGTATTCGGCAGTTATAGCTTCATCTATATTTTCTTTCTGAGCTTTTTCTAAAGTGTTTTTTAAAGCCACTTCGGTTTCGGTGTCAAAAGCAATTTTCTCTCTTTTGATAAAGGCTTTAAAATCGACAATGTCGGCATCAGTAATTGTTGGTGTATTATCGCCTAATGTTGGGTTTTTATAATAATAATAGGTGGCATAATTAAAAATGGCATCATTTTTTTGTAATGCCTCAGCAATAGCACTTGTCTTTGTGTTTTCTAAAACTACATCTGGTAAAATACCGCCACCATCATATACCGTTCTTCCTTTTTTGGTTTGGAATGCATTGTAATTTTTGGCATCAGTTCGGATAGCTTTACCATTTTTGTCTTTGTGAGCATAATCTAACGCTTGAATACATCTGCCCGAAGGGGTGTAATATTTAGCTATTGTAACTTTCACCTGCGTATTATAAACCATATCAAAGGGGCGTTGTACCAATCCTTTCCCGTAACTTCTACTGCCAATAATTACTGCTCGGTCTAAATCCTGCAATGCCCCCGAAACAATTTCTGAAGCCGAAGCACTTTTACCATCTACAATTATGGCCAATGGAATTTCAGTATCAATTGGGTCTCTGCTTGTTTTATTGGTGTTGTTGAATTTAGAGTTTTTCGATTTAGTGGTAACAATCGTTTCTCCTTTTGGCACAAATAATCCACAAATATTTACAGCTTCGTTTAACAAACCACCAGGGTTTCCACGCAAGTCTAAAACAATTTGGGTAACGCCGTCATCTTTTAATTTTTCCAAAGCCTCTTTAGTGTCAGAAAAGGCTTTGGCATTAAATTGAGACAATACTATATAGCCTGTTTTATCATCAATTTTTCCATAAAAAGGAACGGCTTTTACATCAACTTCATCCAAAATTAATTGAGTGCTCAAAGGTTTGCCTTGTCGTAAATATTTGATGTCAATTTTGGTGTTTTTAGCTCCTTTCATCAATTGGGAGGCATCGTCTTTAAAATCAGCCAAACGTATATCGCCTATTTGAATAATTTCATCCCCAGCTTTCAAGCCCGCTTTATCTGCAGGATAGCCTTTATAGGGTTCCTTAATGATTAGTTTGTCATCTTTACGCGTAATCAAAGCACCTATTCCTGTATATTCACCGGTGTTATTGATTTTAAATTTAATAACATCTTGTTCGTTGAAATAGTTGGTATAAGGATCTAAATCGGCCAACATACTTTTGATGGCTTTATCCATCAATTCTGCCGGATTGGTTTCATCTACATAATTTTGATTTATAGTTTTAAACAGAGTAGTGAAGATTTCGATTTGTTTAGAAATTTCGAAAAAATCATCTTTAAAACTTACCCCAATAAAGAGAAAAACACTCAATGTTATAGGGATGAAATATCTTTTTTTAATTTTTGAAAACATGGCTTTTTCTTTAAACAGGTTAACGAATATACTAATTTACATCAAATGAATTAGGTTTCGTTTTTAGTTAACATTTTTTTCTTCTTCAAGCTGTTTGCGAAATTTTTCAAAAAGCTTTATAGTCTTTTCATTGATTTCGGCATAGGTCAATCTTTCTTTGGTTTGATAGAAAAACATACAACAATATTTTGCCTCAAGATTATCCAATAAAATGGATTTGTTCAATCGATAACATTCTCTTAAAACGCGTTTGAAATAATTACGGTCTACAGCATTTTTAAAATATTTTTTAGAAACCGAAACGCCAATTTTAATTCCAATATTTTCATCAAAATCGTGTTGAACATAAACCAATCGCAAAGGATATTTACTCACCGAATTTCCTTCGGAGAATAACAAATCTATGATTTTTTTACTTTTGAGTTTTTCTGCTATTGGATAGGAATTATCCATGAATTATTTTTCGTTGTAGACGTTATAAACAAATTTTACTTCGTTGTAATTGATGTAAATCTGCATTCGATTGTTTTCGGTTTTCTTAGTGATGATAAAAATTTTACATTTAGAAAACTTATTGTCGACACATTCAAAAGGAACAATATTTACTTCTGCAGTATCTTCAATTTCGCCATAAGCACTAATTTTAAAAGATTGCACTTCGGCCGAATTAACGGTAATCAAATCTTTTTTTGCGTCTAATGTTATCAAAACATTGGCATCAACAAAATCAGACCACTCATTCCAAGTACCATCATTATTTTTATCCGTAAAACTAACACTACTAGTTTTGAAGCGAATAGGTTGCGCATCACTTTTTTGAATACTCAACCCAAAGACAAGCAAAAACATTAGGATTTTTATACTCTTCATAGTAAAAAATATTTCTGTAAAACTACAAATTCTATTTCAAATAAAATGGACAACAAATAGGCTGTTATTTTGTTATTTCACTTCAAAAACATTATTTCCAGACTTTACATCTGCCATTAGACCACTTGGGTCAATGGTGATTTTTTTGATGAAAGATTTTGGTCTACTAATATCAAATGTGTATGTTGGATAAGCCCAAGCCCAGTCGGAAAGTAAAGTTCTTTTAATTTCAGGATTTTGATTTTCTTTTTCAAAACTCATCATGCGAAGTGGAATGTAGAAACTTTCTTTGGAGCCATCAGTATACTCAACCAAAATATCGATAGGCATTGGTGTTCTACCTATTCTTTCTAAAGTTATTTTGGTAGCTTTATCATTGGCAGTCACATCTTTGATACCATAATCAATAGTGTTGGTTGTCTGGGTCCAATCTGTTAAATACCAACCTAAATTGGCGCCCGAAATACGTTCAGCGGTACGTAAAATATCGTTTGGAGTTGGATGTTTAAATTTATATTCGGCGTAATAACGTTTTAGGGTTTTCATTAAGTTTTCTTTTCCTATCAAATAAATCATTTGTGCTAAAAAAACTTCTCCTTTACTATACGAACAAATACTATAAACTTGGTTATAATCATAACGATCCCCATGTGTCGACAAAGGTTGTTCTTTTCCTGAGTTAGCCATGCTGATATAGCTTTTATATGAACCCGAAAAAGGGTTTGTTGATTTTTTTTCTGAGAGTTCATTTATTCCTAAATCTTCTATGAATGAAGTAAAGCCTTCATCCATCCATGGGTGCTCACTTTCATTTGATGCTAACACATGTTGAAACCAAGAGTGTCCCATTTCGTGAGCAATTACTCCTACTAGTCCATCATAAGTACCTTCGCCCAAAATCAAGGTACACATGGCATACTCCATTCCACCATCACCTCCTTGAATTATAGAATATTGATCATAGGGATATTTACCAACAATGGTATTGTAATATTGCATCAGCCTTACGGTTTGTGGCTCTGCTTTTTTCCAATTGTCAATTATGGCTGGGTTGTTTTTGTATAAGAAGTGTAATGTTGTCCCAAAATTGGTAGGCACTACATCATGGATATAATTTTTATCAGCAGCCCAAGTAAAGTCATGTACATTAGGCGCAATGAAATGCCAAGTGAGTGTTTTTTGTTTCTTCAGTATGGTAACTAACACACCATTGTCTTGATAGCCATGACCTATTTCATTTTTGTTTTGCAAATAACCACTACCACCTAGCACATAGTTTTTATCAATAGTAATGGCAACATCAAAATTGCCCCAAACACCATGAAATTCTCTAGCTATATAAGGATCAGCATGCCATCCTTCAAAATCAAATTCTGCTATTTTTGGATACCATTGCGACATGGATAGTTCCACCCCTTCTTTGTTATTACGACCCGAACGACGAATTTGTACTGGCACTTGACCGTCAAAATCCAATGTTAAAAGTGTTGATTTCCCTGGAAGAATGGGTTGTGCTAAATCAACTTCAAGGACGGTTCCAACTTCATTGGCTTTTGCCGAAACGCCATCTTGTTTAAGGTTGGAAATTTTCAAGTAGCCTATTTCATTTGGCTTTAATTTAGCAATGCGACTTTCTTTCACTTCTTTCCCATCAGCGGTTTTTACTTTGTCTACCATGCGTGAATCTGGGTCGGGAATATTTTGTAAACGAACATCCATTTCACTACCTGGCTGGAAAGCATTATTGTATAAATGATAAAATACTCGGCGCAAGGTATCAGGTGAATTATTGGTATATACCAATTCTTGTTTTCCCTTATATTGATAGGTTTTGACATCCATAGTCACATTCATTTTATAATCAACATGTTGCTGCCAATAACTATTTGATTGGGCAAAAACTCCAGAAACACTTAGGAAAATAAAGCTAAATAAAAAATAATTTTTCATAGGCGACTAAATAAAAAAGGAAGGCGAGCCTTCCTGATTTGGATTATAATTTAGGACTTTTTTGAGTCTTTTTTGACATTTCGTCTGCCATTTTCAAAGCATTGTAGGCATTGACTATTTTACCCGAAACACATGTTTTAGAGAATGGCATTTTCTCAGCATCTTTCCCTACCACTACATCAAAATTAACAGCAGTTCCAGATTGCATAATAATTTGTTTTACTTGAGCGGCTTTTAAATTTGGGTAATAAGAACGAATTAAAGCGGCCACACCTGCGGCATTTGGTGATGCCATAGAGGTTCCTTGTTCGTATTTAAATTTGTTATCAGGAACAGTAGCATATATTTTTACACCTGGCGAAAAAATGTCTACATTTTTTTGACCATAGTTTGAAAAATCAGCAATCATATTTTCGCCAAATTGATTGTCTAATGCTCCAATGGTTATGACGTTTTTTGTGATTTCTATCTTTTTATCTTTTGTATCAGCTGGAAAACTTGGTTCTACATCAATGTTTTTGCCATCATTTCCAGCAGCAAAAACCAACAATACATCTTTGCTTTCAGCATATTTCATGGCATCCCACACCCATTCTTTTTGAGGAGAATAGTCTTTTCCAAAACTTCCATTAATCACTTTGGCGCCATTATCAACAGCATAACGAATTGCTAAAGCAATGTCTTTATCATATTCATCTCCATTGGGTACCGCTCTTACAGGAAGGATTTCAACATTATTAGCTACTCCATCTCCGCCAATGCCATTATCTCTTACTTGAGCAATAATCCCCGCAACGTGTGTTCCGTGTAAAGAATCTTTACGGTCTTTGGAATACACCACATTGTTGCCATATTTCTTATCTTTAAGATCTTCTGGATTGTCACCAACTAATTTTCTACCGTCAAATTCTTTGTTTAAATTGTAGTTTGCTTGATCATAGATGTATTCTTTGTATTCATTTATTTCATCTCTAAATCCAGGGCCTGCTTGTTCTATCATAGATAACATTACCATTTTGCTTTGATAGATTTTTTTATCGGTTGTGTTAATAGCATTTACATCTTCGGCAGTATAATCTTCTTTTTTCAAGTATTCGCGTACGTTTTTATCGGCTGCTACAATGAAATCAACTTGAAATTTTTCTTTCAGCATTTTCTCGTTTTTCTTATCATAATCTGCCAATGCAGCTTTATAAACTTCCGAACCGTCATCTGCTTTTTTTATCATTCTAACCAATTCTAGGTTTTCGTTGTTGGATTCGCCCAAAAAATTCCAACCATGCACATCATCTATATATCCATTTTTATCATCGTCAATGCCATTTCCGGCAATTTCTTTGGTATTTGTCCAAATTTTTCCCTTCAAATCAGCATGGTCAATATCAACCCCAGAATCAATTACTCCCACAATAACTTTAGTGCTTTTTTTGCCTTTTAATAATTCATTATAAGCCTTATCAATACTCATTCCAGGAATGGAATCTTTTACTAGGTCTAGGTGACTCCAGCGTTGTAATTGTTGTTCGGTTAGTGCTCCTTTTTTGGCTAAAGATTTGTCAGCCGTTTGAGCCGTCATTGTCAATGAAAATAGTGACAGTACAAAGATTTTTATAAATTTCATTTCTTTTAAATTTATGGAATTGGTGTAAAAATAAATAGTTTTGTTGCATTGAAGATATGATTAACACTAACTTAAGAAATCTTCACAGCGGAAAACATCTTTTAAACGAATGCCTTTTTCTGTATTTTCCAAAGTAACAATTTGATTGTGCGCATCGTGTTCGAGCCAAAGATAATAGTTCTTTTCGACAGCAGTTTGCAAAAATTTTGCTTTTTCAGGCAAAGTCAAAAGGGGTCTCGTGTCATAACCCATGACATAAGGCAAAGGCAAGTGACCAGCAGTCGGAATCAAATCGGCACAAAAAACAACGGTTTTGTTTTGATATTGAATATGAGGCAACATCATTTTTTCAGTATGACCATCCACATAAAAAATACCAAATCCCATTTCTTCTGAAGCCCCAAAATCACCTTCAGGGTTTTTTATAAAATTTAATTGTCCACTTTCTTGCATCGGTAAAATATTTTCAGAAAGAAAAGACGCTTTTTCTCGAGCATTGGGTTTTGTTGCCCATTCCCAGTGGTTTGCATTTGTCCAAAACTTCGCATTATTAAAAGCCACTTCGTAACCTGTTTTAGTAGCATTCCAATTCACACTTCCACCACAATGGTCAAAATGCAAATGAGTCATAAAAACATCCGTTACATCATCTCGATGAAAACCATATTTTGCCAAAGAGCCATCCAAAGAATGCGTTCCCCAGAGTGAATAATACCCAAAAAATTTCTCTGATTGTTTGTTACCCATACCGGTGTCTATAAGGATTAATCGGTTTCCATCTTCAATTAGCATGCATCTAGCAGCAATGTCAATTAAGTTGTTTTCATCAGCAGGATTGGTTTTGTTCCAAATAGTTTTAGGTACTACACCAAACATAGCTCCGCCATCGAGTTTAAAATTTCCTGCTTCTATTGGGTAAATTTTCATAGCTTTTTTGGATTTAAAAATTGTTGCAAATTACTAAAAATCCTTTGCCCTTTAGGAGCTTAAATCGTTTTTTTCTATTCTTAAATTAATTATAAAAATGCGCATAGATGTGTAAAAAAAAGATATTTGTGTTAACTTTGCCTGTTATTTAGACAAAATTAAAATAAGCCATGATTAAAGTATCTGATACAGCAAGCAAAAAAATCATAGACATGATGAAAGATGACGGTTTCGATGCAGCCAAAGACTACGTTCGTGTGGGGGTAAAAAGCGGCGGTTGTTCGGGGTTGTCTTATGAATTAAAATTCGATAAAGAACTTGGCGAAAACGACAAAGTTTTTGAAGACAATCATGTGAAAATTGCCGTAGAAAAAAAATCATTTTTATACCTAGCCGGAACTGTTTTAGAGTTTTCGGGAGGATTGAACGGAAAAGGATTTGTATTTAACAATCCTAACGCATCTAGAACTTGTGGTTGCGGAGAGTCGTTTTCATTATAATATTTAAACAAACAAAATGTCAAAATACACCGAAGACGATTTAAAAATTGAACTCGAAAACAAAGAATACGAATACGGATTCTATACCGATTTAGACTCGGAAACTTTTCCTATTGGGCTAAATGAAGATATTGTTCGCGCTATTTCTTTAAAAAAAGAAGAGCCACTATGGATGACTGAATGGAGAATCGAAGCTTTTCGTGCCTGGCAGGAAATGATTGAGCCAGAGTGGGCCAATGTACAGTATGAAAAACCCGACTTTCAAGCCATATCCTATTATTCGGCACCTAAAAAAGCTGATCCAAACAAAACATTAGATGATGTTGATCCTGAACTCCTGGCTATGTATAAAAAGTTAGGAATTTCTATCGATGAACAAAAAATGATGAATAATGTTGCAATGGACATTGTAGTAGATTCGGTTTCTGTTGCAACTACATTCAAAAAAACATTAGCAGAAAAAGGAATCATCTTCATGAGTATTTCAGAAGCCATTCGAGAATACCCAGATTTGGTTCAAAAATATTTAGGAACGGTTGTGCCGCAGAAGGATAATTTTTATGCCGCTTTAAACTCAGCCGTTTTCTCTGATGGAAGTTTCTGTTATATCCCAAAAGGCGTTCGTTGCCCGATGGAATTATCTACCTATTTCCGTATCAATCAAGCTGGAACGGGGCAATTTGAAAGAACACTTTTGATTGCTGATGAAGGCAGTTATGTTTCTTATTTGGAAGGATGTACTGCGCCAAGCCGTGATGAAAACCAATTACACGCTGCAGTTGTTGAGCTGATTGCTTTAGACGATGCCGAAATCAAATATTCTACCGTTCAAAACTGGTATCCAGGGAATAAAGAAGGCAAAGGAGGTGTTTTCAACTTCGTAACCAAAAGAGGTTTCTGCGAGAAAAATGCCAAAATATCTTGGACACAGGTAGAAACAGGTTCTGCGATTACATGGAAATATCCTTCTGTTATTTTAAAAGGTGACAATTCTATTGGAGAATTTTATTCAATTGCAGTGACTAATAATTTCCAACAAGCTGATACTGGTACGAAGATGATTCATTTGGGGAAAAACACCAGGTCGACAATTATTTCCAAAGGTATTTCTGCAGGAAAATCACAAAATAGCTATAGAGGTTTGGTACAAATAGGCTCCAGAGCAGAAAATGCCCGTAACTTTTCGCAATGCGATTCGTTGTTGATGGGTAATAATTGTGGAGCGCACACATTTCCTTATATAGAAAGCAAAAATTCATCTGCCAAAGTGGAACACGAAGCCACCACTTCTAAAATTGGAGAAGACCAAGTGTTCTATTGCAACCAACGTGGTATCCCAACAGAAAAAGCTATTGCTTTAATCGTAAACGGTTTTAGCAAAGAGGTATTGAACAAGTTGCCAATGGAGTTTGCTGTAGAAGCGCAAAAACTATTAGAAATTTCGCTTGAAGGTTCAGTGGGTTAATTTGAAAATGTGTCAATTTGAAGATTTGAAAATGATTTCAAGTTGGCTTAAGATTAATAATTTAAAAACAATAATATAGAAAGTTAGATTTGAAAATACGGCGAAGCAACATCATCAAATTTTCAAATTTTCAAATCATCAAATCATGTTAAAAATAACAAATTTACACGCTTCTGTTGAAGACAAAGAAATATTAAAAGGCATCAACCTTGAAATTCAAGCTGGAGAAGTACACGCTATCATGGGACCTAACGGTGCTGGAAAAAGCACACTTTCTTCCATTATTGCCGGAAATGAAAACTACACGGTAACTGAAGGTGAAATCCTTTTGGAAGACGAAGATATTTCCGAATTGGCTCCCGAAGAAAGAGCACATAAAGGGGTTTTCCTTTCATTCCAATATCCGGTTGAAATTCCAGGAGTTTCGGTGACTAATTTTATGAAGACAGCTATAAATGAAAGTCGTAAAGCCAATGGAAAAGAAGAAATGCCAGCGAATGAAATGTTGAAATTAATTCGAGAGAAATCAGAGTTATTAGAAATCGATCGAAAGTTTTTATCTCGTTCGTTGAATGAAGGTTTTTCGGGAGGAGAAAAGAAACGTAACGAAATCTTTCAAATGGCCATGTTGGAACCAAAACTGGCTATCCTCGACGAAACGGATTCGGGCTTAGATATTGATGCTCTACGCATTGTGGCTAACGGGGTTAACAGACTTAAAAACGAAAACAATGCCGTATTAGTCATCACGCACTACCAACGTTTGTTAGATTATATCATTCCTGATTTTGTTCATGTTTTAATAGACGGAAAAATTGTAAAATCGGGTGACGCTTCATTAGCGCTTGAATTGGAAGAAAAAGGGTACGACTGGATTAAACAAGAGCAAGAAGCATAATGGAATTGAAAGAAAAATTAATCTCGTCTTTTATGGCTTTCGAAGAACAAATTGATGTGCATTCGGAATTGCACGATGTGCGTACTTCGGCCATAAAAAACTTTGAAAATAAAGGTTTCCCAACCAAAAAAGAGGAAGCTTGGAAATATACTTCGCTGAATGCTATTCTGAAAAACGATTATTCGGTTTTCCCAAAACACGAAAATGCCATCGAATTTGCTGAGGTTAAAAAATATTTCTTGCACGAAATTGATACCCATAAAGTAATTTTTGTAGACGGAAAATTCTCTTCGTTTTTATCGGCAACTACACATGACGGTTTGGATGTTTGCTTGATGTCATCGGCATTGAATAAGCCAAAATACAAAATGGTGGTAGATGAATATTTCAATAAAATTGCCAGCAAAGAAGAAAGCTTAACGACATTAAATACGGCTTTCGCCAATGAAGGAGCTTACATCAACATCCCGAAAAGCAAAGTGGTGGAGAAACCCATTGAAATCATTTACTTCTCTACCGGAAAAGAAGATGCGCTTATGGTGCAACCTCGTAATTTGGTAATCGTTGGTGAAAATGCTCACGTTCAAATTATCGAACGCCATCAATCGTTAAACGAAAATCCGGTGCTGACGAATTCGGTTACTGAGATTTTTGCACAAAAACGCGCCATCGTTGATTATTATAAAATTCAAAACGATTTGCAATCGGCGAATCTGATTGATAACACTTATATTTCCCAAAAACAAGAAAGCCGAGTTTCGGTTCACACTTTTTCTTTTGGTGGTAATATCACTAGGAACAACCTGAATTTCTATCATTTTGGCGAAAGAATTGATTCTACCTTAAAAGGAATTACAATCATTGGCGATAAGCAACATGTAGATCATTTTACTTTGGTTAATCATGCCACGCCCAATTGTGAAAGCCATCAAAACTACAAAACCATTTTGTCCGACAGTTCTACAGGTGTTTTCAACGGTAAAATTTATGTGGAAAAAGAAGCGCAAAAAACAGATGCTTTCCAACAAAATAACAATATTTTACTTGGCGATAAAGCGACAATTAATGCGAAGCCCCAATTGGAAATCTTTGCCGATGACGTAAAATGTTCTCACGGTTGCACCATCGGGCAATTGGACGAAACCGCTATGTTTTATATGCAATCCCGTGGGATTCCAAAAAAAGAAGCCAAAGCGTTATTGATGTATGCCTTTTCTAATGAAGTAATTGAAAGCATCAAAATCCCAGAATTAAAAAAACGAATCACTAAGATTATTGCTACCAAGCTTGGGGTGAATTTAGGCTTTAATTTATAAAAGTAAAATTCAGCCTCTTGAAAAGATTCTTAAAGAAACCTTTTTTGGTACTTGTGTTTGTCTTATTTGGCATGCAAATACTGCAGGCACAATTTTTCAAAAAGTATTTTTATTACGAAGGAGAAGTTGGAGGCATTACTTCTTTTTTTGTAAAGGATACTGAAAACAACACACATGTCTTTTCTATTGGAGGTCTTAGCTTTAGAGGTGGTCTAGGGATTCACAACGATGAAGGTAGTTTGTTTATAGGAATACATTCAGGAATAGAAGGTAATTTTAGGCATGACACAGGGATACTTCCAGTGTATCTTAATAGTAAGGTAGCACTCGGAATAGATGCTAAAAGCAAATTGATACTGTCTTTTGGCTATGGGAAAAGTTTTCAGATAGGTCCCGAAAACTATCATGGTTTTTTGAGAAAATATACTCTTGGGTTTGCCAATGTTACCGATAAAGAAAACATAGAAACTTACTTCATTGAAATCAACAATCATGGGTTTAATTTCCCTGACGGTGTTTCAGCAACCACACTTAATATCGGATTCACCTATACTTTCTTATAATTACAAGCGTACTTTAACATTGGTTTTTTGAATTACCGGATTTTCTGTATATATTTGGTTCTCATCATAATACAGTACTGTTGGAAAAACAAGAAGAATATTTCACTGAACGTTTAGCCTCAAAGGGCTTTGTCACTTCAGAGCAACATAACGAAATCAAGCAGTATAGACAGCTTGGGATTTTTTCTCTTAACAGCGAATTGCTTTTTTTCGTGTATGTATCGGTATTGCTTTTTACTAGTGGCGTTGGAATATTTGTATACAAAAACATAGACAGTATTGGGCATCTCGCCATCTTGTCGGCCAATTTTGTATTGATGTTGCTTTCTTTTTATTTCAGTTTCAAAAAAGCTAAAGGTTTCTCAAAAGAGGAATTCTTATTTGACAATCCTATGTATGATTATTTGGTTTTGACTGGAAGTATTTTGGCCTGTATTTTTATTGGTTATGTTCAATATCAATTTGCTGTTTTTGGAAAAGATTATGGACTTGTTTCTTTATTTTTGGCAGTTTTGTGTTTTGGTGTGGCCTATTATTTTGATAATAAAAGTGTGCTTTCTATTGCTATTACCGCTTTGGCAACTTTTATAGGAATCACCATAACACCCCAAACTTTATTGCAAAACGAAGTCTATTCAAATCCACAATTGAGTTATTATGGATTGGCACTGGGAGCCGTTTTAATTCTAATTATGGAATATACTATAAGAGAAAAATTTAAAAAACATTTCTACATAGTGTACGCCACTTTCGCTTTGAATCTAATTGGAATTTGTTGTATAGCGGGGCTTTTAGAAAGATATTGGTATTTGTTTATATTTATTATGGTATTAGCGTTTTATTATTTTTATAAAGTAAGCCATCAAATTCTTTCAACCTTCTTATTGGTTTTAACGCTACTCTATGGATATGTTGGTTTTAATATCTTTTTGGGAAGAATCATAGGTTTGTTAGACACTCCTAATATCATTGAACTGATAATCTATCTTTTACCGTTTTATGTTTTTGGGTCTATTTATTTGTTTATAAAATGTATTCGAAAATTTAATAATGAAAAACATGCAGGCATACAGTAAAGAGAAGTTAGAAAATGGTCTTCTTATTAATGAAGCCAAGCGATTGTTCAAAATGAAATTCATTTCAAAAGAACAATTGAATGGGGTTATTTATGAATTGCCAAAACTCCAATCAAGTAACATTTTTATCCGTTTTGGGTTTTTCTTATTGGGCCTTTTTTTGTGTTCATCAGTGGCGGGCTTTTTGGCTTTACTTTTCGGTAACCTTGTTACTACTCATTATGAAGTTCTGATTTATTTATATGCAATGATAGGACTTGTAGGGAGTGAAGTTTTTGCAAAGAACTTATACCATGGTCATGGTTTAGACGATGCTTTTGTATTGGCTTGGCAAGCAACATTTTGTATAGCTATTGGCATTTCATTTGAATCGTCAACAGTGGTTTACGCCGTTTTATTTGTGATTGCTCTTTTTAGCTGTATTCGTTATGTAAATACAATTTCAGCGTTGCTTAGCTGCATTGGATTAGTTGGTTTTTTCTTTACTCTTATAACGGATTACAAAATCATTAGCACTATTTTTCTCCCCTTTATTGGATTAACATTAGCTATATTTATTTATGCTTTTTATAAGCGAATGCATTTGAAATCAAACTACTTTATTTATGACAATGCATTACAACTTATTAAAATTTTCAGTTTAGTGCTTGGCTATGCTTCGGTAAATTATATGGTGGTTCGCGAACTATCAGAAAGCTTGATGGGAGTAGTAGTTACAAAAGGGCATGATATTCCATTGGCATTTTTGTTTTATGGCTTAACGTTTCTAATTCCGCTAATGTATATTTATTTTGGTTTACAAAGAAAAGACAGAATCTTTTTAACTATAGGTTTGCTTACACTTGGTTACTCCTTTTTCACGATTCGTTTTTATTATAGTTTAATGCCTCTTGAAACTGCTTTAGTTTTGGCAGGTTTATTGTTGTTTGCGATATCGTTTTTTTCCATAAAAAAACTGCAAAATAAAGAAACAGGAATTACCTTCAAACCTGATAGAGATTCAAACAGCAATTTGTTGCTAAATGCTCAAGCATTAATTATTAATTCCCAAATCAGCACTAAACCAGTTATAAACGAAAGCAAAATGCCTTTTGGTGGCGGCGGTTTTAGTGGGGGTGGCTCTGGAGAAAGTTTTTAAAAGAACCTTTCTTTACTGAGCAAAAAATTAAGTAATTATTATCAAGTGTTTGATAAATTAACCGTTCCAATTTTATTACTTTTGTATTTAGAATTTTTCTAAATAATACCATGTTAGACACCCAAAAAATCAGAGCTGATTTTCCAATACTTTCTCAAAAAATCAATGGGAGACCACTCGTCTATTTTGATAATGGCGCTACTTCACAAAAACCTCAAGTGGTTATTGATGCAATATCCCAATATTACCAAGAGATTAATGCAAACATTCATCGAGGTGTTCATACTTTAAGTCAAAATGCTACTGATGCCTATGAGATTTCTCGTGGTAAAATTCAGAATCATATTAATGCAAAACACCCTCACGAAGTCATTTTCACCTCGGGAACTACACACGCTATTAACGTTGTAGCAAATGGTTTTGCTTCACTAATGAAAGAAGGCGATGAGGTTTTGGTTTCGGCTTTAGAGCACCACAGTAATATAGTGCCTTGGCAAATGCTTTGCGAAAGAACAGGTGCTATACTTAAAGTTATTCCAATGAATGATGCTGGCGAATTAATAATGTCAGAGTTTGATAAATTAATTTCTACTAAGACCAAAATGGTAACTGTAAATCATATTTCTAACGCATTAGGGACGATAAACCCTATTAAGTATATGATTGACAAAGCCCACGAAGTTGGTGCAGCCATTTTGATAGACGGAGCACAGGCAACGCCACATTTAAGACCCGATGTTCAAGATTTAGATTGTGATTTTTATGTTTTCTCAGGCCATAAAATTTGTGGTCCAACTGGAGTTGGAATTTTATATGGAAAAGAAGATTGGCTTCGCAAATTACCACCGTATCAAGGCGGAGGTGAAATGATAGCTACGGTAACTTTTGAAAAAACTACGTATGCAGATTTACCACATAAATTTGAAGCTGGAACTCCTAACATTGAAGGCGGAATTGTATTAGGAACGGCAATTGATTATTTAAATGAAGTAGGATTCGAAAACATTGCGAATTATGAGAATGAATTATTAGCATACGCCACCGAAAAATTATTGGAAATAGAAGGTTTGAAAATTTATGGTACAGCGACAGCGAAAACTTCTGTAATTTCGTTTAATATTGACGGTATCCACCCCTATGACATTGGCACGATAATCGATAAATTGGGAATTGCTGTTAGAACAGGACATCATTGCGCTCAACCAATAATGGATTTCTATAAAATCCCAGGAACCATTAGAGCTAGTTTTGCCTTTTATAATACCAAAGAGGAAATTGATTTAATGGTTGATGCCGTTAAAAAAGCCAAAATAATGTTATCTTAAAAATAAAAAAATGAAAGCAATTTCGATGATTTTACTAGCGATATTCTTAGGAAAAAGTTGTAGTAATGAAGCCCAAAATGATATGACAAATACAACCATACAATATGTGGCCAACACCCGAGGATTTTTCCAAAAAATTATTATTACTAATAAAAAAGCTATCATTTCAAGAGATAGAAACGCTGTCGAAACTCCACAAGAAATGACTATTTCAGATGCAGATTGGAAGGAATTGGTTAGTGATTTTCAAAAAATTAATTTAGATGAATTGGCTACATTAAAAGACCCAACTCAGAAACGATTTTATGATGGCGCCGCTATAGCCAATTTAAAAATACATTACCAAAACAAAGACTATGAAACGGTTGCTTTTGATCACGGATTCCCACCAGTCGAAATAGAAAAACTGGTAAACAAAATAGTTTCCTTTGCCAAAGAAAAAGAATAATGACTATACAAGAATTACAAAACGAAATTGTTGATGAGTTTTCAATGTTTGACGATTGGATGCAACGCTACGAGTATATTATCGACTTAGGTAAGGGCTTGCCTTTAATTGATGAACAATATAAAACAGAAGACAATATTATAACAGGATGTCAGTCAAAAGTATGGTTACATGCCGAGCAACAGGGTGATAAAATAATCTTCACTGCCGATAGTGACGCAATTTTAACCAAAGGAATAATTGCCATATTGATACGGGCTTTTTCCAATCAAAAAGCTTCTGATATTTTGGATGCCAATACTAATTTTATTGACGAAATAGGGTTAAAAGAACACTTATCACCAACTCGTGCCAACGGTTTGGTTTCGATGATTAAAAAATTAAAAATGTATGCTTTGGCATTTAATTCAAAAAATTAAAAAAAGATGGAAGAATTTAAAGATGATATCAACTTAGGTGAAAATGTGGTCAAAACCTTAAAAGGTATTTATGACCCTGAAATTCCTGTGGATATTTACGAATTAGGCTTAATATACGACGTGATGATAAATGAGGACAATGAAGTAAAAGTGTTGATGACTTTGACTTCCCCAAATTGTCCTGTGGCGGAGACATTACCTAGAGAAGTGGAAGAAAAAATCACCAAAATATATACTGTAAAGTCTTGTGAAGTTGAAATCACCTTCGATCCCCCTTGGAGCAAAGATTTGATGAGTGAAGAAGCTAAGTTAGAGTTGGGCATGCTT
>CANJDA010000002.1 GCA_947472705.1 Flavobacteriaceae bacterium | reverse complement strand
TCTTGAACACTTGGAAACAGCAAAAAGAAATTTACTTATTGCACCATTAAATTGGGGGTTAGGACACGCTACCAGATGTGTTCCTATTATTTACGAATTGGAAAAAAATGGTTTTAATGTAATTATTGCTTCTGATGGTGATGCTCTTCAAATGTTGCAAAAAGAATTTCCTAATTTATTGTGTTTAACTCTTCCATCATATAACATTAAATATCCTGAAAACAACAATAGTTTTATTTGGCAAATGATTAAAAATTGCCCAAAAATAATTCAAGCTATTTTAACCGAAAAAAGAATAGTTAAAAAATGGATTAAAAAATATAATCTTGTTGGAATTATTTCTGATAACCGATTAGGAGTTTATAGTAAAATAATACCTTGTGTTTTTATCACACATCAACTTAAGGTTTTGAGCGGAAATACTACCTGGTTTTCTACAAAAATACATCACTATTTTATCAAAAAATATACAGAATGCTGGGTACCTGATACTAAAAAGAAACCCAACTTGACAGGGGAATTAGGTCATGCAAAAAAAAGTGGTTTAAAGGTAAAATACATTGGTTCACTGAGTCGTTTAACCAAAAAAGAGTTACTTATAAAGTATCATTTGATGGTTATTCTTTCGGGTCCTGAGCCACAACGAACAATTTTAGAAGAAAAACTAAAACTTGAAATGCAACGTTTTGATGGGAAAGTTGTATTTGTCAAAGGCGTAATGGAAACTAATCAAAAAATAGAAACTTTTGAAAATGTTACGTTTTATAATTATATGACAACACAAGAGTTAGAAAATACTTTTAACCAAAGTGAAATAGTGCTTTGTCGATCTGGCTATACTACTATTATGGACTTAGCAAAACTCGAAAAAAAAGCCTTTTTTATTCCCACACCAGGGCAATTTGAGCAAGAATATTTGGCAAAAAAAATGAAACAAGCTGGCTATGTTCCTTATGCCAATCAAAATGATTTCAAAATAGAAAATTTATCAGAAATTGAGCTTTACAAAGGGGTTGTGAACCAAATGAAAGCAGAAACCAATTGGCCTAAATTATTGATGCTTTTCAAGGGTGAATGAAAACTCGGAACCTTTCCCAAACTCACTTTCTACATATATTTTTTCACCATGAGCTTCGATAATATGTTTTACAATTGAAAGTCCAAGTCCAGACCCTCCCTCACTTCGTGCTCCGCTTTTGTCAACTCTAAAAAATCGCTCGAACAACCTCGAAATATTGTGTTTCTCGATGCCTTCTCCATTGTCACGAACGCGAACAATCATTTTGTCATTCACTAAATCTTCAATAGTGACTTCGGTGGTGCCGTTTTCTTTCCCATATTTGATAGAGTTCATTACCAAATTGGTTAGTACTTGCTGAATTTTTTCTTGATCGGCAAAAACAGTAATTGGTCGGTTGTATTTTCTGTCGAACATGAGGATGATGTTTTTTTTATCGGCTTTCATTTCAAGCAAATCAAAGACATTTTGAACGAGTTCTACAATGTTAAAACTTGATAATTCTAGATTCACGTCGCCCATTTCAAGTTTGGAAATCATGTCTAAATCTTCAACGATGTAAATCAATCGTTCTACTCCTTTTTCGGCACGTTCAAGGTATTTTTTACGAACATTTTTATCGTTCATTGCACCATCAAGCAAAGTAGAAAGATAGCCCTGTACTGTAAACAAAGGAGTTTTAAGTTCGTGAGAAACATTGCCTAAAAATTCTCGACGGTATTCTTCTCTGACTCTCAAGGTTTCTATTTCGAGTTTTTTGTCAGTGGCAAACTTTTTAACCTGTTCGGTTAACGTTGCCATGTCGGTTGTAATGGGTTGGTTTCGGAAAGAAGTCGATTCTAAAAGCGATACATCATCGTATATTTTTTTCACTCTACGATAAATAAATCGTTCTACTCTATATTGTATAACAAAAAAGGAAAAAGTAGCTATAGAAACGGCAAAAAACAAGCATATTGGCAATGAAAACTCATGAAAAAACCACAATAAAATAGAAAGGAAGCCTGTTGAAAAAACAGTAATATAAAAAGTTGAAACTAAGGCAAACGTGTATGTTTTTTTGAATTTTATTTTCATTTAGACTTCTAGCTTGTAGCCAACTCCTTTGATGGTTTTGAATAAATCTTCCCCTATTTTTTCTCGTAATTTTCTAATATGCACATCGATGGTTCTTCCTCCAACAATAACTTCATTGCCCCATACTTTATCTAAAATTTCTTCACGCTTGAACACTTTCCCAGGTTTGGAAGCCAAAAGATAAAATAATTCAAACTCTTTGCGCGGCAGGATAATTTCTATATCGTCTTTGATGATTTTATATTCTTCTCTATTTATTTCGATTCCGCCAACATTGAGTGTTTCGGATGTATGCTCATCACTTTTTAAGCGGCGTAATAGCGCTTTTACTTTACTTACTAATAATTTTGGTTTGATAGGTTTTGTTATGTAATCATCGGCCCCAGCATCAAAACCAGCAACTTGTGAATAGTCTTCGCTTCTAGCTGTTAAAAATGTTATGATAACATTACTTAATTCAGGTAATTTTCTAATGTTTTCACAGGCTTCCATGCCATCCATTTCGGGCATCATGACATCCATAATAATGAGTTGTGGCAACTCTTTTTTTGCTTTGGCAACGGCTTCTTTTCCATTGACTGCCGTTACAATTTGATAGCCTTCTTGAGATAGATTATACCCAACAATTTCGAGTATATCTTGTTCATCATCTACTAATAAAATCTTGATATCTTTTTTTTTCATAACGGACAAAATTATTTTGTGGATGTAAAGGTAAAGATAATACAAAATGATTGGTAAAAAGAAATTGGAGTTAACCGTAATTTAATGTGTTAACAATTTGATAATAGTTTACAAACAAAATGGTAATAATGGAATAACATGACCTTTACATTGCGGTGGTTTCTTTGCATCAAAATTAAAAACACCAGAAATGAAATTTAAATTAATCATTACTCTTTTATTGCTAAATGTTATTGGTTTTGCCCAAAACAAAGGAACTATTACAGGAACACTGACAGATAAAGATTTAAATAATGAGCCTTTGCCTTTTGCCAATGTAGTAATCAAAGGAACAACTATTGGAGTTACTACAGATGAAACAGGAAAATACACAATTACCATAGCTCCTGGAAATTATACCATAGTGTTTAGTTTTGTGGGTTATGAAAATATAGAAGAAAAGATTGATGTTAAAGCCGGAGAAACGGTTACCATTAATAAAGCTTTAGGCTCTGGGAGTTACCAATTGAAAGATGTAGTGATTCAAAATACAGTTAACCGTGAAAAAGAAACCGCTTTGTTATTGGAACAGAAAAAGGCAGTGGAAATCAAACAAAGTATTGGTGCCCAAGAAATGTCAAGAAAAGGGGTGAGCAATGTTGAACAAGGTTTAACCAAAATTACTGGAATTACAAAAGTAGGTTCGAGAGGAATTTTTGTTCGTGGACTAGAAGACAGATACAATACTTTATTGGTAAATGATTTAGCAGTACCATCAAACAATCCTTATAGAAAAATTATTCCGTTGGATTTATTTTCTACAGATATTGTTAGTGTAATAGATGTTTACAAAACTTTTAATCCAAGTATTTCTGGTGATTTTGCAGGAGCAACTTTTAATGTAGCAACTACCAAAAACACTACAAGTCAGACCAAATTAACTATTGGAGTTGGTTATACTACTGACAATAACTTACGCTCTTTTTTAATTTCTAAAGAGGCTCATTCAACACAAGGGTTTTTGGGTTTAGCTGGCGGAGACAGAAGTTTGCCTAATGCATTAACTAGTGTTCCTTCAAATCAACAACTTACAACGGCACAAGCTCAAAATTCATTTAAATCAGGTTGGGATGTTGATCAAACAAAAAGTCCTTTGAACACTAGCGTTGGTATTTTACATTCGGAAAAATTTAAATTTAAAAACGACCAATCTTTCTCTTATTTGTTATCTATAAATGCCGATAATAGTTATACGAGAATTAATGGCCCTGATAATACATTTGGTATTAATGGAAATTTCAACAAGAATGCTATAAAAACAGAAAGCCATTATAAAACTTCATTAGCTACCTTATTGAGTTTAAGTTATAAAGCAAACCGATTTAGTTTGACTTCCAACACATTTTATTTGCGTTCAACCGATAATTTGATTCAAGATCAAGTGGGTGCGTTTGACAATAATCTAGACAATAAAAATGTTATTGTAAGAACTAATCAATTAGATCAATCTGATTATTTAAATTCCCAGTTATTAGGTGATTTGCATGTTAAAGAAGATAAATCACAAACCATTAAAGGTGGAATTTCAATGGCCAAAACGGCTTACCAACAACCAGATAGAAAATTTTTTAGAGGGTCATTGCAAAACGATGAAGTTACAGTAAGTTATGGGGGAAATAATTTCATCCGTCAATACTTAGATGTTTCGGGCGATGTATTTGCTTCTGGCTTTTTAGAATACAATTTGAAATTCGGAAAAAAACAAAACAATTTAGCAGTTGGATATAACGGAAACGGAGGCTATACTAAAACCTCTTATCGTTTTATCAAAACTAGTGGAAACAGCACTTTTACTCAACCTATAAATACTCTTGACGAACAAATCGATACGGATTTAGTAAACGGAGTATTTACTTATTCAGAAAGTTCAAATTCAAATTACAAAGTGAAAATGGTAGACAACAGTAACTCTGCTTATGCCAATTTGTTGTTGAAATTTGGAGAAAAATGGGAGGTAAACGGAGGACTACGTTTTGAAAAATTCAACCGAGATATTCGTTACCGCTTGTTAGGAAGTTTCTCAGATCCTTTCCAAAAATTAAAATCTGATAAAGATTATTTATTGCCATCTATAAATGTTAAATATGCCGCTACTGAAAAAGCCAATATTCGTTTTGCTGCTTCAAAAAACTACACCAAACCAGTAATTATGGAGATTATTCCTATTTCATATATAAATGGTGATGGAACAATCATTCAAGGAAATGAGAGCTTAGTTAATAGCGATAATATTAATACTGATTTAAAATATGAGTTTTTCCCAACCAAAAACGAACTTTTTGTGGTAGGCGCTTTTGTAAAACACCTTGATAATCCAATTGAAAGAACTTTTAGAGGAGAAGCAAGTGGCTTTATTACAACTTTTTTAAATTCTGATAAAGCAGATTTATACGGAATTGAAATAGAAGGGATTTTAGATTTAGCACGATTAAACAAAAACTTAACCCGTTTCACTTTAGGATTTAATACTTCTTTAATGGATTCTAGAGTTACTGCAAGTTCTGATGCCGAAACTCATAAAAACAGAGAACTTCAAGGTGCTTCTAAATGGTTAATCAACTCCGATTTGAAATACCAATTTGATTTTAGCGAAAAATGGAATAACACAGTTTCATTAGTTTACGGTGTTTTCGGAAAACGAATTTATAGTGTAGGGTCAGTTGGTTATGATCACATATATGAATTGCCTTTCCAACAATTTGATTTTGTTTGGAATAGTAAAATTTCAGAGAAATATGCCTTCAAATTTGGAGTAAATAACATTTTAAACCCTACCCGTAAATATGAATTAGGGACCAATAATAACACTAGTTTAATAACATTTGATGCCGATTCACGTACAATTGAGTCATACAAAAAAGGGGTTGGTTTTTCAATGAGTTTATCTTACACTTTCTAAACTAAAAACAACAAATAAATTTTAAAACAAATTAAAAAAATATAAAATGAAAAAAATAGTATTAAGTCTTATTCTTTTAAGCACCGCATTTACGAGTTGTACAATAAGTGACAACGACACCATTAATGTAATTCAACCTGCAACAGGAGAAATTTCAGGAACATATTTAGAAAACAAAACTTTCGAATTCGGAAATTATACTTTAAAAGGCATTGTAAAAGTAGCTGCTGGAGTTACATTAACTTTCGAAGCAGGTTCAACCATTACTTGTAACAAAACTACTGGTGATAATGCTCTAGTGGTATTAAACGGCGGAAAATTAATTGTAAATGGCACTTCTTCACAACCAGTTATCTTTACTGAAGCTTCTGGAATTCCTGGTTCATGGGGTGGAATTATTATGTACGGTGATGCTCCTATACATGGTGCAGGAGGCTTAACCTCTTTGATGTCTGAAGATGGAAATGTACAGCAATATGGCGGTAACAATCCATTACATAATGGTGGTTCATTGAAGTATGTACGTGTTGAATATGCCGGATCCAAATTGGCAGACGGAACAAAAGAAAACAATGGGTTTACTTTTTACTCTTGTGGTTCTGAAACAATCTTAGACCACTTGGTTTCTTATAAAGGTGCTGATGATGGCTATGAGTTTTTTGGGGGAACAGTTAGTATGACTAATGCTATTTCTTATGGAAATTACGATGATGCCTTTGACTGGCAAGATGGTTGGCAAGGACAAAACAATTCTAATTGGTACGGATATCAAGTAACTAAAGGTAACTACGGAATGGAAATCGAAGCCTCAGGTCAAAATAATGGTTATTGGCCAAAAGTAACAAACATCACTTTGAAAAGAGCAACAGGTTGTACACCAGAAGTAGTGGGTGATGTTCAAGTGGATGCATTCCAATTCAAAAAAGAAGGCAATGGTGATTTTAGTAACATTATTATTGATGGGTATAAAAATTATACTGAAGGTTCAGTAGTATATCCAGCTAATGTGGTTAAAATTCAAGATGTTACTACCAATAATAATCAAGTAAATGGTTCAAAAATTAAATTAACCAATATTACATTTACTAATACTGACAACGAAATTGGGGCCCCTTTAAATGCTTCTTTTAGTATTAGTTTCCCTACAGGGCAATATTCTACAAGTACAACGGCTACTGGAGCTTTATTAACTACTGGAGCTTGGGCAACTGTGGGTAGTGTGAATCTTATTCAATAGTCAAACCACCTATATATTACCATCAAAAAACACCTCTAAAAATTAGAGGTGTTTTTTTTGGTATGGTATTTGAAATATTTTTATATATTTGTAACAACCAAATGAATGTCATGGCTAAAAACTACTTCTATATTGCTTTATTTTTATGTATGTTCTCCTTTTCTGCTCAAGCTCAAGAGGGAAGACAAACAGGAAATGATGCGTTAGGTTTTTACCCAAACCCTGTAAGTAATGGTAAAATATACATCACTTCCAAAACCAATCTAGATAAAGACATTTTAATCTTTGATGTATTAGGCAAAAAAGTAATGCAAACGACTGTTTCTTCTAGAGAACTTAACATTACTTCCATTCCTCCTGGTGTCTATATTATCAAAATCACCGAAGGTGATGCTACTGCCACTAGAAAACTAATTGTCAGATAGTTGTACTTTTAGTTAATTTACTTTTATTTAAACATTTTTTTTCATTCTTTTTTTCTGCAAACAAATTTTTGTGATTATATTTGTAGGCTAATTAAATTTAAAAAAATGAAAAAAATTTACTCTTTATTATTATTGGTAGTTAGTTGTGCGTCTTTTGGACAAACTGTCTATTCTGAAAATTTTGGTACCATTGCTCCCTCGGCAAGTCCTTACCCTCTGGTAACGGTGTACACTGGATTTCAAAATACTACACCAATCACTTACACAGGAACTAGTTCAGTTAGATCTAGTGGTACTCTTTCAACCGGATATAATGGCGCATCAGGTGGTTCACACTTGTTTATCAGTGTAACAACAGGAGTTGGCCAAGTATTTCAAATAGATGGCATTGACACCTCTGCTTATACTAGTGCAAATCTTCAATTATCTTTTGGTTATTTAAAAAGTAGCGCCGCTAGTGTTGCTTTAGTAGTTGAAAAAAGTACAGATGGAACGAACTGGTCTCCAATTACTTTCACGGATAACACTAATGGAAGTTGGAATTTAGTTACAGTAGCCGGTGGACAAATTCCTTCCTCTACCACATTATCTTTACGATTAACAAATCCATCTACAGCAACTACAAACGCTCCTCAACTTAGAGTTGACGATATTAAAGTTAGTAATGTAAACGCATCATGTACTTTAGTCTTAGGAGTAGCAACCACTCTATGTGATGCATCTACTTCAGGTCTTGATACATATACAACTACCATTCCTTATACTGGAGGTGGTTCAGGAAGCTATACTATTACACCTTCTTCAGGAACTGTTGGTGGAGATAACCCTGGTACTGTTGCAGCAGGAAACATTGTGATTTCTGGTGTTACTGAGTCAACAAATCTTACTGTTAACGTAGTTAGTGGAATTTGTTCTTATCAAGCAACTGCAAATTCTCCTGAATGTAAATCTATTAATACTTTACCATATAGTGAATCTTTCCCATATGCTGTTGGAGCATCATTAGGTTCACAACAAAAATGGACTAACGTAAATTCTGGTGACGACATTGTTGGAGCAGCAGGAAGTTTAACTTATCCTGGATTTACTTCAGTTGATAATTCAGTAACATTTACTGGCTCAGGAATTGATTGTTTTACTCCATTTACAACTACAACTTCTGGAGCAATTTATGCTTCTTTTATAATCAATATTTCAGACGTTACAAATGCTCCAACAGGAGAAACCTATTTTGCCGGATTAACTGATCCTGCAAAAGGATATAAAGCAAGACTTTTTTCAAAAGTTGCATCAGGTCAATATCAATTAGGTCTTGACACAGCAAACACTACTACAAATTATGATGCTACTTTAAGAAACCCAGGAGATATTGTTTTTGTGGTTATGGGTTATGACTTTACAGCTAATACCTTAAATGCATGGATTAATCCTGATTTAGCAACATTAACTTCTGCTACTACACCTACGTTAACAATAACACCTACTGCGCCTATTACTGACTTAGGTGGTTTTATACTAAGACAAGATGGAAATACTTCTACTCCAACCATTATCTTTGACGAATTAAGAGTTGCTGATTCTATTGGTGGTTTATTAGCAGTAGCTCAAAATAGCATCAATGGTTTAAAAGTATACCCTAACCCAGTATCAAACGGAATTTTATTCATTGAAACAGCAGCTAACGCTACTAAAACAGTAACGGTTTATGACGTATTAGGCAAACAAGTTTTAAACACTACCACTGCTGATAATGCTATCAACGTAAGTGCATTAAGAGGTGGCGTTTATGTAGTAAAAATTACCGAAGAAGGTAAAACAGCTACTCGTAAATTGGTTATCAAATAATCAAATATTTTCTATATCAAAAAGCCCTGACGAAAGTTAGGGCTTTTTATTTTCCTTACTTTTGCCAAAAAAACATTCTTCTTGATAAACCCACAAGACATATTCACCATTTCATCCCAAAAGCAATTTGAAAAAATGGCGCTCAAAGTCTTTCGTTACCAATACGAAAACAACTTAGTGTATCAAGAGTTTTGTGATTTCTTGAATGTTGAAAAACAATCCGTTAAATTACTTAAAGAAATTCCGTTTCTACCAATACAATTTTTCAAAAGCCATGAAGTAGTTTCCAATGATAATCTCATTCAAGAAACATTTACCAGCAGTGGTACTACCGGAATAATTACCAGCAAACACTTGGTAACTGACATTTCTCTTTACGAACAAAGTTATCGCAAAGCTTTTTCTGCATTCTACGGAAACATAGAAGATTATGCTATCTTAGCCTTGCTTCCATCCTATTTAGAGCGCAGTGGCTCATCTTTGATTTATATGGTGAAAGATTTGATTCAATTGTCCAATAACGAGCACAGCGGTTTTTACCTAAACAACTATGATGAGTTAATTTTAAAGCTAATTGAACTGGATAACTCAGGCCAAAATGTAATCCTTATTGGTGTAACCTATGCTTTATTAGATTTGATAGAGAGACAAAACTTCCAACTCAAAAATACCATCATCATGGAAACCGGAGGTATGAAAGGCAAACGCAAAGAAATCATCCGTGAGGAATTACACAATATTCTTTGTAAAGGTTTTGGTGTTTCCAGCATTCATTCCGAATATGGAATGACTGAATTACTTTCACAAGCCTACTCCCTCGGCAATGGCATTTTTGAATGCCCGTCTTGGATGCAAATTCTCATTCGCGACCCCGAAGATGCATTGACTTATGTTGATTATGGAAAAACTGGTGGTATCAATGTAATTGATTTAGCTAATATCAACTCCTGTTCCTTCATCGCCACACAAGATTTGGGTAAAAAAAATCCCAACAACTCTTTCGAAGTATTGGGACGTTTTGATAATTCTGATATACGAGGTTGTAACCTGATGGTTATATAACCTTTATCAAATAATAATTCTTCTTCCCTTTTTGCAACATCAAAAACTGATTATTAATCAAGTCTTTAGTTGTAATACTATAATCAGCAGCCACTTTTTCTTTATTCAATGAAATTGAATTCTGTTGCAACTCACGACGGGCATCACTATTAGACGCCAAAAATCCTGTCTGAGCCGAAAGTGCCGCTATCATATCTAAACCATTTTCAAGATCAGCCATCTGTATTTCCGCTTGAGGAACCCCTTCAAAAACTTCTAAGAAAGTCTTTGTATCCAGCTTCTTTAAATCATCCATAGTAGGACTAAAGAAAGCCCCCGAAGCAAATACCGCTTTTTCCAACTCTTCTTTTCCGTGTACAAAAGTGGTAATCTCTTCCGCTAATCTTTTTTGCAACACACGTAAATGAGGTGCTGTTTGATGCTCAGTAATCAAAGAGTCAATAGTATCTTTATCTAAAAAAGTGAAAATCTTTATGTATTTCTCAGCATCCACATCTGTAGTATTCAACCAAAATTGGTAAAATTTATAAACCGAAGTCTTATCTGCAGTCAACCAAACATTGCCTCCTTCTGACTTCCCAAATTTAGAACCATCTGCTTTAGTAATCAACGGACAAGTCATCGCAAACGCTTTAGCACCTTCGCCATTCATTCTGCGAACCAATTCGGTTCCTGTGGTAATATTTCCCCATTGGTCACTGCCTCCCATTTGCAACAAACAGTGATGCGTTTTATACAAATGATGAAAATCGTAACCTTGAATTAATTGATAGGTAAACTCAGTAAAACTCATCCCTTCTCCGCCTTCTCCACTCAAACGTTTCTTCACCGAATCCTTCGCCATCATATAGTTCACCGTAATACGTTTCCCCACGTCACGAGCAAAATTGATAAACGAGAAATCTTTCATCCAATCATAATTGTTCACTAAAATTGGAGCATTAGCTGCAGTCGAATTGAAATCTAAAAATCGAGACAATACCGCTTTAATTCCAGCTACATTTTTCTCTAAAGTCGCTTCATCAAGCAAGTTTCTTTCATCCGATTTCCCCGAAGGATCACCTATCATTCCAGTAGCACCTCCCACCAAAGCAATAGGTTTGTGACCAAATCTCTCTATGTGCACCAACAAAATAATCGGCACCAAACTCCCAATATGTAACGAATCACTCGTTGGGTCAAACCCAATATAAGTAGTGGTCATTTCCTTTAAAAGTTGCTCTTCAGTTCCGGGCATAATATCGTGAACCAACCCACGCCATTGCAATTCTGCTACTAAATTCTTCATCGTAAAAAAATCAATTTGCGCAAAGATAAGTTAATTACCCAATTTGAAAATTTGAAAATTTGAAAATTTTGAGGAGCGAAAGGCTCGGGATTTATCAGTTATCCATATTCCTGCTGTCCGCGCTACACGGTAGCCACTCCCATCAGGGCTAGAAGAAAATCTTTTCGTTTGTTTTTTCTCAAATCTAATTATCTTTACCAAATGATATTAGTCACTGGCGGAACTGGTTTAGTTGGAGCACATTTACTGCTGCATTTGGCAGAAAAAGAAGCTGCCATTCGAGCTATTTACAGAACTGAAAAATCCATTGCAAAAACAAAATCCCTTTTTTCACTTTACCAAAAAGAGTCTTTTTTCTCCAACATTGAATGGGTACAGGCAGATATTACAGATGTCCCTTCTTTGGAAATGGCTTTTAAAAATATTGACTATGTCTATCATTGTGCTGCTCTGATTTCCTATGACCCAAATGATGAAAACCAACTTCGAAAAACCAATATCGAAGGAACTGCCAATATTGTTAATTTTTGTTTAGAATACAACATTAAAAAACTTTGTCATGTGAGTTCCATAGCTGCACTAGGAGACTTAGCTTCTCATGATGCAGAAGTTACGGAAGCAACCGAATGGAATCCTGAAGACCCACATAGCGATTATGCCATTTCAAAATATGGTGCTGAAATGGAAATTTGGCGCGGCCAACAAGAAGGATTGAATGTAGTTATAGTCAATCCAGGAATTATTTTTGGCGCAGGATTTTGGGAACAAGGAAGTGGTGTTTTCTTTACCAAAATCAAAAATGGTTTTCCTTTTTACACAACTGGAACTACAGGTTATGTTGGTGTTAATGATGTGGTAAAAAGCATGACTCAATTGATGACTAGCACTATTACTGGTGAGCGTTATATCGTAGTGGCTCAAAACGTAACATTCAAAAAAGTAATTGCCACAATTGCTGAAAATTTCAATGTAAAAAAACCTAAATTAGAAGCAAAACCATGGATGTTAGCTATAGCTTGGCGATTAGATTGGTTATTTGCAAGTATTTTAAGAACCAAAAGAAAGCTTTCTAAATATAGCGCCAAGGCATTATGTTCTGTTGATTATATATCTAACGACAAAATAAAAAATACTTTGAATTTTGAATTTCAAAGTATCGATTCAGTAATAACGGAAGTGATTCAATTACAAGCACAATAGCTATTGTACTTGAGGCATATCGGGAGCAGGAACAACTGGATTATCAATTCCATTCTTTTTAGATTCTTCTTCTAATTTAGCTTTTACTTGTTCAAATATTTTTTTGTATTCCTCTATATCTGAAGCATAGTATTTATTGCTTTGCGCCAGTTGAACACTGTCAATTTTATACTTTTCATAAATATATTTATTGGCGGTTTTATTATCTAAACCCCCATTAATATGTTGTGCTTTTATCGCTTCTAAAAGAGACAAATCATATAAAATATTAACCATTTTATCTTTTTCTATTAAATTTTTTGGTTTATCGATTGTATGATTACAGCTGGCTATCAAAAACAGCAAACAAATAACAGCAATATTTCTTTTCATCTTCATTTTTTTTATCTGTCGAACAACAACCGTTTCCCAACAGGAATATCTTTTACTTTAAAATTTTGGTAAACCAATTCTCCATTTACGAAAGTATGAGTAATTCTTGATTTAAAAGTATATCCTTCAAATGGTGACCAACCACATTTATAGAGAATATTTTCTTTCTTTACACTCCAAGGAAGTCCTGGGTTTACTATTACTAAATCTGCATAAAACCCTTCTTTAATATAACCCCTTTTTTCTATTTTAAAAATCTTGGCTGGGTTGTGACACATTTTTTCTACAATTTTCTCTACAGCTATTTTCCCTTGATGATGTGCTTCAAACATAGCTACAACAGCATGTTGTACTAATGGCCCTCCGGATGGTGCTTTAAGATACGTTTGCTTTTTTTCTTCTAATGTATGTGGAGCATGGTCAGTAGCAATTACATCAATTCTATCATCTAATAAAGCTTCCCAAAGTGCTTTTCTATCATCTGCAGATTTAACCGCTGGATTCCATTTGATAAGATTGCCTTTTGAAGCATAATCTTCATCCGAAAACCAAAGATGATGAATACAAACTTCGGCTGTAATTTGCTTTTCTTCTAACGGAATTTTATTGGTAAACAAATCCAATTCTTTAGCGGTTGAAAGATGAAAAACATGCAACCTTGCTCCTGTTTTTTTAGCTAATTCAATAACTCTAACTGTTGATTTATAACATGCTTCTACGCTTCTAATTTCTGGATGAAATTTAACTGGTATATCATCGCCAAACTGTAATTTGTATCTTTCTAAATTTTCTTTCACAGTAGTTTCGTCTTCACTATGAACGGCAATCAATAATTTTGTATTAGAAAATATTTTTTTCAATGATTCTGAACTATCCACAAGCATATCACCTGTTGATGAACCAAGGAATAATTTTAATCCTGCAACATTTCTTGGATTTGTTTTTAATATTTCTTCTAAATTATCATTAGTCCCACCCATCATAAATGAATAATTGGCGTATGATGTTTTGGAAGCAATTTGATATTTTTCTTCTAATATTTCTTGGGTTACTGCATTCGGAACCGTATTAGGTTGTTCAATATATGAAGTAATTCCACCTGCTACTGCTGCTCTACTTTCGGAAGCGATATCCCCTTTGTGTGTTAAGCCTGGTTCACGAAAATGCACCTGATCATCAATGGCTCCGGGTATAAGATAACTCCCTTCGGCATCTATAATTTTACAAGTGGCAAGTTTAGGGCTGATGCTTTGAGCAATTTCAACAATAAACTCGTTTTCAATTAAAACATCGCCATCAAAAACCTTCCCTTCATTAACAATTTTGGCATTTTTAATTAAAACTGTATTCATTTTTTTGCTTTTATAATTGATTTAAAAACTTTCTAAATCGGAGTGATATAACACCAAATATGGCTTCTTTGATAATGGCTCCACTCATTTTGGATTGCCCTTTGGTTCGATCGGTGAAAATGACTGGAACCTCTTGAATGTTGAAATTTTTAGCAAACGCTCTATATTTCATTTCAATCTGAAAAGCATAACCTATAAATTTAATCTTATTTAATTCTATTCTTTCTAATACTTCGCGGTGGTAACAAATGAAACCGGCAGTAGCATCCATAATTTTCATCCCAGTAATCATTCGCACATATACTGATGCAAAATAAGAGAGTAACACTCTACTTAAAGGCCAATTAACCACATTAACACCAGTTACATATCGAGACCCAATTGCCAAATCTGCACCCCCTTTAGAACAACATTCGTATAATCGCTCTAAATCATTAGGATTATGTGAAAAATCAGCATCCATTTCAAAAATGTATTCATATGATTGTTGCAAGGCCCATTCAAAACCATGAACATATGCTGTTCCTAAACCTGACTTTTTTTTTCGAAGACTCAAAAACAATCGCTCTGGAAATTCCTTTTGCAATTCAATGACTTTTTCTGCTGTTTTATCTGGAGAATTATCATCAACAATTAAAACATGAAATAATTTTGGTAACGAAAACACCGCTCGAATAATACTTTCGATGTTTTCAATTTCGTTGTAGGTAGGAATAATTACAATGCAGTCATTCATAAAATGCAGTCTAACTTAGCCACAAAAATAAACTTTTATCAGAGTAATATCTTCATAATTTTATAATAATTTAACAAATAAAAAATTAGTAATTTTGTCAGGATTATGATAGAAATTATTTTACAACCTAGAGTCATAGAACCTAAAGATTGGGCAACTTATCTTTTTGTTTTTTCGTTTGTTTTAATTGCTATTTCAAAGACCGCTTTTGAAACTAGATTTAATGATTTTTTGCGAATTCTAGTTTCTGATAAATATATCAAAGTTTATAAAGACTCATCACATCTAATGAGTGGGTTTACCATTCTGCTATTTATTGTACAGATTATATCCTTCTCTTTTTTTATTCAATTGATCTTAAATCATTTTGGTTATGTCTCAAAAACTGACTGGGTGCTTTTTATTCGAATTTTTACTTTTTTCGGAATCTTTGTCCTTTCAAAATTTCTGATTGAAAAAATTATTGCTACCACTTTCAACATTGAAGAATTCACAGAACAGTTCAATTTACAAAAAGTAAGTTACCGTACATTCATTGGTTTAATATTACTTCCCATAAATATTTATTTGTTTTATAATAATTCTTCATCAAATATTTTAATTATTTGTGTTCTTGTTATGATTTTGGCAATTAATTTATTTACATATTTAATTTCATTAAAAATTTATCAAAACTTATTCATAGGCAAGTTGTTTTATTTTATTTTGTATCTTTGCGCACTTGAAATAGCGCCCTACTGTTTTATTTATTATTTGATTACAAAAAATTTAGCGCATTAAAATGTCGAATTTGAAAGTGAAAACAATTTTGGTGTCACAGCCAGAGCCAAAAATAGAGAATTCACCTTATTTTGATTTACAACAAAAGCATAAGGTGAAAATTGATTTTCGATCATTTATACATGTTGAAGGTGTAAGTGCAAAAGATGTTAGAGCTCAAAAAATTGACCTAAATAATTTTACGGCAATCATCTTAACGAGCCGAAATTCTGTCGACCATTTTTTTAGAGTGGCTGAGGAAATGCGTTATAAAGTGCCAGAAGATTTAAAGTATTTTTGTCAATCAGAAGCTATTGCTTTTTATCTTCAAAAATATGTGGTTTACAGAAAACGTAAAATTTATGTTGGCCAAAAAGATTTTGTTGATTTATCTCCATTAATCAAAAAATACAAGGAAGAAAAGTTTTTGTTGCCTGCATCTGACCAATTAAATTATGATGTTCCTCAAACCTTAAATAACCTTAAAGTAGCTTGGACTCAAGCAACTTTCTATAAAACGGTAATGAGTGATTTGTCTGATTTGGCAGATGTTTACTATGATGTATTAGCATTCTTTAGCCCTACAGGAATAAAATCTTTATTTAAGAATTTCCCAGATTTTAAACAAAATAATACTCGCATTGCAGTATTTGGAAGCACTACTCAAAAAGAAGCTTTGGAACACGGCTTGCGTATTGATATTTTAGCTCCAACGCCAGAAACACCTTCAATGACAATGGCGCTTGAAAGGTATATTGCAGATGCAAACAAAGGAAAATAAGTTTTTTAAAAAAAATAATTTATACAAAAGCCCTGTTAAGCAAATTAACAGGGCTTTTATTATGTAATATTTAATTGTTTTTGATTAGCTAAAAACAGTATTAAGGGCGATAATCTTATTGAGAAGATATATTTAGGAATTTTTTATGTCAAAAAAATCATGTTTCTTTTGAAAATTATCTAACTCAGGTATAATTTTAAATAAAAAACTCCCGAAAAAGTAACGGGAGTTTTTTTATTTTGACGATTTAATTTTTTATACTTGTGGCCCAGCTTTTACTAAGTTTTGACCTTCCGTATTATCCGTGTATTGTGCAAAATTTTTGATGAATCGAGAAGCCAAATCTTCCGCTTTAGTATTCCATTCGGCTATATCAGTATAAGTGTCTCTTGGATCTAAAATTGCAGAGTTTACATCATGTAACGATGTTGGAACAACAAAATTAAACATTGGAATCACCTTGGTTTCTGCGTTTTCAATTGAGCCATCTAAAATAGCATCAATAATAGCTCGAGTATCTTTTATTGAAATTCGTTTTCCTGTTCCATTCCAACCAGTATTTACCATATATGCCGTGGCATTATGCTGCTCCATTTTCTTAACCAATTCTTCTCCATATTTAGTTGGATGCAAGGTTAAAAAAGCTTTCCCAAAACAGGCTGAAAATGTTGGCTCAGGCTGAGTAACTCCTCTTTCAGTTCCTGCTAATTTGGCTGTAAATCCTGAAAGAAAATAATATTTAGTTTGTTCTGGTGTTAATTTCGAAACTGGTGGCATCACTCCAAAAGCATCTGCAGTTAAGAAGATTACTTTTGTGGCATGTCCCGCTTTTGAAATTGGTTTTACAATATTATGAATATGATAAATCGGGTAAGAAACTCTAGTATTTTGAGTAACCGAACCATCTTTGAAATCAATTATACCATCGGCATCTAAAGTTACGTTTTCTAGAAGAGCATCACGCTTTATGGCCGCATAAATATCAGGTTCATTGTCTTTGCTTAAATCTATGGTTTTAGCATAACATCCTCCTTCAAAATTGAAAACTCCTTCGTTGTCCCAACCGTGTTCATCATCGCCTATTAATTCTCTTTTTGGATCTGTTGACAAGGTTGTTTTTCCTGTTCCTGAAAGTCCAAAAAAAACAGCCACATCACCATCTTTACCTTTATTAGCCGAACAATGCATTGAAGCTATTCCTTGAAGTGGTAAATAATAATTCATCATGGCAAACATACCTTTTTTCATTTCGCCACCATACCAAGTACCGCCAATTAACTGCATTTTTTCGGTTAAATTAAAAGCAACATATACTTCAGAATTTAAGCCATGTGAGGCATAATCTTTAAATGAAGTTTTAGATCCGTTCATCACTATAAAGTCAGGCTCTCCAAAATTTTCTAATTCAACTTCTGTTGGACGAATAAACATATTGGTTACAAAATGCGCCTGCCAAGCCACTTCCATAATAAAACGCACTTTTAAACGCGTATTTTCATTAGCGCCACAAAAAGCATCTACAACATATAATTTTTTACCCGAAAGTTGGGCAACAGTCGTTTCTTTTAAAGCATCCCAAGTATTTGCAGTAATTGGTTTATTATCATTCACAGCTTTATCAGATGTCCACCAAATTGTGTTTTCAGTAATGCTGTCTTTTACTATGTATTTATCTTTAGGAGATCTTCCGGTAAAAACTCCTGTCATTACATTAACAGCTCCCAATTCAGAAAGTTGCCCTTTTTCATAGCCAACTAAATTTGAATCTAATTCATCATTATATAATTTTTCAAAAGAGGGATTATAAATAATTTCGTGAACATTCTTGATTCCGTATTGGTCTAACGAAATCGATTTCGTAATTTGAGCGTAGTTCTCCATAGAAATTAGTTTGTATTGTATTATAATGAGGCTACAAAGGTAAAAATTAAATTAAAGAAACTATTTTTTTGTTGAAAATATTATTGTTTCTTTTTCAATAATCTCCAAAACAAAATTCCCCAAGCCACTATTAATAAGGCGCCACCAATAGGAGTTACAATTCCAAGTGGTTTAAAATCGATGCCACTTATACTTTTGGTTGTCAACAAATAAATGGAACCTGAGAAGAAAAATACTCCAATAATGACCAAACTGAAAATGACTTTTTTAGACTTTTCATCCAATAAAAAATTAAACCCCAAAAACAACAAAAACAGCGCATGATACATTTGATACTTTACTCCTGTTTCAAAAGCCCCTAGTTGTTCTATCGTTAAATGTTTTTTCAAAGCATGAGCTCCAAAAGCTCCTAATATTATTGCTGTCATTCCCATTAAGGCAGCTACTGCAGATATTTTTCTTTCCATTATTTTAATTTGTATACGAAAACACAAATTTATCCGTTATCTGATTACAAATAAAGAAATTTCAGATTTCTTTTGGTATTTCAACCATTTTAAAAATTTTATATTTGCAGCATTAAATTAAAATCATGAGAAGAATACTTTTTGTACTTTTTACAGTACTAATTTCTGGAACATTCACTACCCTTAATAGCCAAACTATTAAATCAGGAGAAAGATTGGTTTTTGCAGGGTCATATAACATGAGTGGCTTAATGACACAACTAGCTCAAGTTACAATGAGTACTGAAACTTTGGCTACTTCTAAAAATACTTACTTACATTTAAGCTGTGAATTATCAACTTACAGCAAATGGGATTCTTTCTTTAAAATAAGAGATATTTATGAATCTTATGTCAATCCGCAAACACTAAAACCAAGTTTATACAAAAGAAGTATAGATGAAGGCGGCTGGACCAAAAAAGAAAAATACGCTTTCAAAGGCAATACTATAAACAGTACTGCCAAAAAGAAAAACAGACCCGAAACTCAAAAAACCTTCACCATTGGCGGCTCCACGCAAGATGTAATATCCATGTTTTATAAAGTAAGAACGATGGATTTGAGCAAATTAAAAGAAGGGCAAACACAAACCATGATGATCGTTTTTGATGAAAAACAGATTCCAGTAACCTTAAAATTTATGGGGAAAGAAACCGTTAACGCTGGAAATTTAGGCAAAAAAGAATGTTATAAAATATCCATTGGTGCTAAAACCGATGCTTTGCGCGGGAAAGACAAAAACCTAATTTGGTTGACCGCCGATGCTAAAAAAATTCCAACTTTACTAAAATTCAGCATTCCTGTTGGCACTGGACAATTGGTTTTAACATCTGCTAGCGGAATTTAATTTGACAAAATTATGAGAAAACTGTTTTTAATTTTAGCACTACTCTTTACTGCTTTAGCACTAGTGTTCTCTATATTACCTATGGACACTTTGGCCTTTTTGCCTATCGGATTAGCCATAGCCTTTAGCTTAATATTGCTCAAAAAATCAGAAAGTAAACAAAAAAAAATACCTAAATTTTTATTGTTCATAGGAGTACTTTGTTCCACCTTTGTAATGGGAAAAACTCTTTTCATTAAAGACAAAGTAGCCAAAGACACTCAATTTGAAGAACAAAAAATAGAAAACAATAAAGAAGCCAAAAAAGATTTGGAAGAACTAGAAGGCTTAGAATAATTCAAAAGCTCATCCGAAACGATGGGCTTTTTTGTTTAAATCAAATTCATACATTTGCTACCATCAACAAACCAACGCATGAGAAACATATTAATCATAGGCGCCGGACGCTCGGCATCATCCCTGATACAATACCTTTTAAACAAATCTATAGTCGAAAACCTGCATTTGACTATTGGCGATTTGTCTTTAGAATTAGCCCAACGCAAAACCAACAACCATCCTAATGCTACCGCAATTGCTTTAGATATTAATAATGTTGAACAACGCAAAAGCGAGATTCAAAAAGCCGACATAGTAATTTCAATGTTACCTGCTCATATGCATATTGATGTGGCCAAAGACTGTGTAGCATTTAAGAAAAATATGGTCACTGCTTCCTATGTTTCCGATGCCATGCAAAGTTTAGATACCGAAGTAAAAGCCAACGGTTTGGTTTTTATGAATGAAATTGGGCTTGACCCAGGCATAGACCACATGAGTGCTATGAAAGTCATACACGAAATTGAAGACAAAGGGGGCAAAATGATATTATTCGAATCCTTTTGTGGAGGGCTAGTAGCTCCCGAAAGCGATAACAATTTATGGAATTACAAATTTACTTGGGCTCCGAGAAACGTAGTCTTGGCCGGTCAAGGTGGTGCTGCCAAGTTTATACAAGAAGGCAAATACAAATACATTCCCTATCACAAATTATTTAGAAGAACTGAGTTTTTACATGTTGAAGGCTATGGCAAATTTGAAGGCTATGCCAACCGCGATTCTTTAAAATACCGAAGTGTTTACGGCTTAGACGATGTACTCACGTTGTATAGAGGAACCATACGTCGTGTTGGTTATTCCAAAGCTTGGAACATGTTTGTACAACTAGGCATGACGGATGATTCGTATGTGATGGAACATTCCGAAACCATGAGTTACCGTGATTTTATCAATTCCTTTTTACCTTATCACCCAACGGATTCTGTAGAAATTAAAGCGCGTTTGCAACTAGGCATCGAGCAAGATGACATCATGTGGGACAAGTTATTGGAACTCGATTTATTCAATCCGAAGAAAATTGTAGGACTGAAAAATGCAACTCCGGCCCAAATTTTAGAACGTATCTTAAACGACAGTTGGACCTTGCAACCCGAAGACAAAGACATGATTGTGATGTACCACAAATTTGGCTACGAAATCAATGGCGAGCAAAAACAAATAGACTCTAAGATGGTTTGCATAGGCGATGATCAAACCTATACTGCAATGGCAAAAACCGTTGGCTTACCTGTTGCGATGGCAACCTTGCAAATACTAAACGGCAATATTAAAACGCCAGGTGTACAATTGCCCATTCGCAAAGAAGTATATGAACCTATCTTAAAAGAACTCGAAGAATTCGGTGTTGTTTTCAAAGAAACAGAAATGCCTTATGTTGGGTACAATCCTGATAAACTGATTGGAAATTAGAAATCATAAATCCTATATCATAACCGGAATCATAACTGATTTCGGTTTTTTGTTTATAGATATAATGTAAATCTGTATTTTTACTTTTAAATGTATAGTATATGAAAATAAATCAACTACAAATAGAAATAGATGGCATAGACAAAGAAATCCTGCGCGACTTGATGGAAGATGCTCGAAAACCGATATTGCAAATTGCTAATAAAATAGGAATTTCAGGTGCGGCTATACATCAAAGACTACGAAAACTGGAAGACGCGGGAGTGATTGCAGGTTCAAAATTTATCATCAATAATAAAGTCCTAGGGTATAAAACAATGGCTTTTATTGGAGTTTATTTAGATAAAGCTTCAAGCAATTCGGATGCGGTGCGCGAACTAAAGAAAATTCCAGAAGTGCTAGAATGCCACTACACCACAGGAAACTGGAGTATCCTCATTAAAATCATTTGCCGCGATAACGAACATTTGATGCAACTGCTCAACAAAAAAATACAGCCTATTGAAGGTGTTTCTAGAACCGAAACATTCATTTCGTTAGAACAACAAATCGAAAGGCAAATCCAGTTGTAACTAAACAACTATATGTCCCCAATTTTCACCTCGCTTTATTCTATAAATCTGCATTTCGCTAATACCGAATTGTTTGGCCAATATTTTAATTCGGGTATTTTGATTGGGTTTTTTTAGTATTTTTTTTAAGCGAATGACACTTGTTGACGTTAGTTTTCTACCGTCAGCCTTTATATTGTGTTCGATTAATTTTTTCTTTGAATTTATAACGTGTGGGCTTCTTCTATAATGTTCCATTTTCTCTTCATAAGTTGCCCATTTCAAATTTGCAACCAAATCATTGTCTCGAACATAATCCAAATGCAAAACATGTTTCTGATCTTCGGATGTTTTTGGAATGAATAACTCTGCAACAAGTTTGTAAATAAAAAATGTGGTATAGACCCGTTTCCCGTTAATCATTTTTTGATATCGAAAAATCCTGTAGCCATCAGCTGTAGATCCTTTTAATAAATTGCCTTCCGTTATCTTATCTGTAAAACTAACAAGTCTTCCTCTATTGGAAACAGCATACCTGAATTTCAACGGGGCATTTAATTCGATTTCCCGAAATTCTTCGTTTGCGTACAATCTGAACATTATAGTGGTATTTGTGGTATTGGCACAAAGCTACAAAAAAAACTTTTTTTTGGTTACATATTACTCAATAAACGCACTATTGACAAGCCCTGAACGAAATAGACTATAAAAAACCATTTCTAAAACACAATAAAAAAAATCCGTAATTAGCGTAACGGATTTGTATTGCTACCCAACCAAGTTAATCACTTTCCCCGGTACGATAATAACCTTATTCGGAGTTCTTCCTTCTAACTGTTTGATGGTTCTTTCGTCGGCCAATACGATTTCTTGTATTTGTGACACGGTTAAATCCAAAGGCAATTTGATGGTGAAACGCATTTTTCCGTTAAAGGAAACTGGGTATTCTTTTTCGCTTTCTACCAAGTACTTTTCTTCACAGATAGGGAAAGCAACGGTTGAGATAGACCCTTCGTGACCTAATTGCTCCCAAAGTTCCTCGGCTATATGCGGGGCATAAGGCGATATTACTATGGCCAATGGTTCCAATATTTTTCGGTAGTTGCATTTCATCGAAGCCAATTCGTTGACACAAATCATAAACTGCGACACTGATGTATTGAACGAGAAGTTCTCGATATCCTCGGTTACTTTTTTGATGGTTTTGTGTAAGGTTTTGTACATGTCGGCTGTTGGTTCAGCATCTGAAATATTTAAGCCGGTATTGTCGTCAAAATACAAACGCCATAGTTTCTTCAAGAAGCCTGATACTCCCGTAATTCCTGCGGTGTTCCAAGGTTTGGCTTGTTCCAAAGGCCCTAAGAACATTTCGTAAAGACGTAACGTATCTGCGCCATAATCGTTACAGATGTCATCGGGATTCACCACATTGTATTTGGATTTGGACATTTTTTCGACTTCGCGGCCTACGATGTATTTACCGTTTTCTAGAATGAATTCGGCATTTGCATAATCAGTATATAGTGGATGCTTTTTGAAAGCTTCGATATCTAATTCGTTGGTGATGTCATTGATGACAGCAAGGTCAACGTGGATTGGGTGAACATTTTCCCCAGCAATTAATCCTTTTGAATATAGTTTTTTAGAATCTTGACTTCTATACACAAACGCACTCATCCCCAAAATCATTCCTTGATTGATTAGCTTCTTGAACGGTTCTTCGGTTGGGGCGTAGCCACGGTCTTTTAGGAATTTGTTCCAAAAACGAGAGTATAGCAAGTGGCCTGTAGCGTGCTCGCTACCGCCTATGTATAAGTCTACGTTTTCCCAGTATTTCAAGGCATCGGCAGAGGCAAACTCGGATTCGTTGTGTGCATCCATATAGCGCATCCAGTACCATGAGCTTCCTGCCCAACCCGGCATGGTGTTTAACTCTAATGGGAAAACGGTGTTGTTGTCAATTTTATCATTATCTACCACTTCGTTGGTTACTATATACCAAGCCCATTTGGTGGAGTTTCCTAACGGCGGTTGGCCGTCTTCGGTAGGAAGGTATTTCTCTACTTCGGGCAATACGATGGGTAAATATTTGCTTTCAATCATTTGCGGTAAGCCATTCACATAATATACTGGGAAGGGTTCGCCCCAATAGCGTTGTCTTGAAAACACCGCATCGCGTAGGCGGTAATTGGTTTTCCCTTTCCCGTGTCCGATTTGTTCTAAGGCCTCAATGATTTTCTTTGTTCCTTCTTTGTAGCCTAATCCGTTAAGGAAATCGGAGTTTACCAATTCAAAACCGTCTTTAGAAGCAAAGGCTTCATGAGAAATATCTTGATTGAAAATGTTTTTGATTTCGGGCATACCCAATTGACCTTTGAAGAAATTGGCAAAGGCATAATCTCTTTCGTCTCCACAAGGAACGGCCATCACGGCACCAGTTCCGTAACCTGCCAAGACGTAATCGCCTATCCAAACCGGAATCGGTTCTTTCGTAAACGGATGTTCGGCAAAGGCACCGGTGAATACTCCGGATATGGTTTTAACATCGGCCATTCTTTCTCTTTCGGAACGTTTGGCTGTGGCTTCAACATAACTTTCAACGGCTACTTTTTGCTCAGGAGTTGTGATTTGGGAAACCAATTCATGTTCAGGAGCTAAGGTCATAAAGGTTACTCCGAAGATGGTATCGGGTCTTGTGGTGAAAACAGAAATGACTTCGTTTGAATGTTTCAATTTAAAATCTACTGCAGCTCCTACGGATTTTCCAATCCAGTTTCTTTGACTTTCTTTGATGGATTCGCTCCAATCGATGGTTTCTAATCCTTGCAATAATCTTTCGGCGTAGGCAGAGATGCGCATTGACCATTGCGTCATTTTTTTGCGGATTACTGGGTGACCTCCTCTTTCAGAGACACCGTTTACGATTTCGTCGTTAGCCAAAACTGTTCCTAGTGCTGGACACCAGTTGACTTCAGTTTCTGCCAAATAGGTTAAACGGTATTGTAGTAGTATTTGTTGTTTCTTTTCTTCGGTATATGAATTCCAATCCGAAGGGAAGAAGATGTCTATATTGTCATCACACACGGCATGCACAGTGGCGTTACCCGCTTTTTCGAAAATGGCTATCAAAGTAGCGATGTCTTCGGCTTTATCGGTATCCTTGTTGTACCACGAGTTGAAGAGTTGGATGAAAATCCATTGCGTGTGTTTGTAATAATCGGGATTAGAAGTACGGACTTCTCTACTCCAATCAAAAGAGAAACCTATTTTGTCTAATTGCTCGCGGTAACGGGCAATGTTTTCGCGAGTGGTTTTTTCCGGATGTTGCCCAGTTTGAATAGCGTATTGTTCGGCTGGTAATCCGAAAGAATCGTAGCCTTGTGGGTGCAATACGTTGAACCCTTTGTGACGTTTGAAACGTGCCACGATATCGGAAGCAATATAACCCAGTGGATGGCCCACGTGTAAGCCTGCTCCCGAAGGATAAGGAAACATGTCGAGGACATAATACTTGGGTTTAACCACCCCGTCCGCATTCGCGGCCACCCCTCCTTGAAAAGTAGGGGAGCTAGGATTTTCTGCTTTGAAGGTTTGGTTTTGTGCCCAATATTGTTGCCATTTGGCTTCGATTTTTTCGTGGAAATATTTCATTCGTCGTTAATACTGTTTTTTATCGGTCTCATGCTGTCGCTCTTCGAGTTCGAGTCATTACTTATTTATATCAATACATTTACTTTTTAGCCCCGATTGTAGTGGTTACCGTGTAACCCGGAAAGCGGGAAAATGGCTTACTGAAACAGCCCGAACCATTCGCTTCCCAAACTAAATTTGGGACAAGCCTAAAAAATTTAAGCGACAAATTTACGTTTATTATAATAAAGTTAAAAGTTTGTACGTTATAAAGGAGAAAAACAATTTTCTTTATTATTTTTACGGCTTAAATCACTGTTTATGTCAGACTCATTTGAAAAGTTTCAGAAGCGCAGAGTAATTACCTCTTATTTTTCGGTAGTGTTGAGTATCTTTTTGGTGTTGTTTTTGTTGGGAATCTTGGGGCTATTTGTCATCAATTCCAAGCGTTTATCAGACAATTTCAAGGAAGAGATTGTGATGACGGTTTTCTTTAAAAACGAAGCGACCGACTCGGTTACGACTGCCTTTAACAGCAAGTTGAAAACGGCTAAGTTTGCTAAATCTTTTGAATATGTATCGAAAGAAAAAGCGGCGGCGCAACACAAGAAAGTGATTGGGGAAGACTTTATGCAGTTTTTGGGGGTGAATCCGTTGCAGAATTCGTTTGACATTCACTTGAAAGCCGATTATGTTACCAATGCCGAAATTGCAAAAATTGAAAGCAGACTTCGCAAAAATGAGATGATTGCCGATGTTGTTTATGACAAGCAATTGGTTACGATGGTGAACGACAATGTGAAAAATATTAGTATGTGGATTTTGATTATTAGTGGTGTATTTGCATTGATTTCGGTATTATTGATTAACAGTTCGCTGCGACTATCGATTTACTCGAATCGTTTTATTATAAAAACCATGCAGATGGTGGGAGCTACTAAGTCCTTTATCAGAAAACCATTTATCAAAACTAATGTAATTCTTGGATTTATTGGGGCGGTGTTGGCCATTTTGGCATTGATTGGTTTATTAATTTACATTCAAACGAGTTTCCCTAATTTAGGTATTCTGGAAAATCAGGTGGCCATTGGTATAGTGCTTTTGGGCGTACTCGTGTTAGGTATTGTGATTACTTTGATCAGTACCTACTTTGCTACCCAACGCTTTTTGAATTTGAGAACTGATGATTTGTATTAGAAGAGAGAATAGATAATAGACGGATAGATAATAGACATTATGAAAAACAACGAGCAGAAACCAGACTTTCTTTTTGAAAAGATAAATTACAAAATATTATTAATTGGGATTGCCGTGATTGCTATTGGCTTTATTCTGATGAGTGGTGGTGGTAGTGATGATCCAAAAGTTTTTAACGAAGATGTTTTTAGCTTTAGAAGAATACGTTTGGCTCCAACGGTTGTTTTGATTGGGTTTGGAATTACGATTTATTCCATATTTAAAAAATCTAAATAATGGATTACATTCAAGCCGTTGTACTGGCTATAATTGAAGGGATTACTGAGTTTTTGCCGATTTCTTCTACAGGTCACATGATTATTGCTTCTTCTTTTTTTGGCATTGCTCATGATGATTTTACCAAATTATTTACTGTAGTTATACAGTTGGGCGCTATCCTTTCGGTAGTTGTTTTGTACTTCAAACGATTTTTTCAAACGCTTGATTTTTACTTTAAATTATTGGTCGCTTTTATTCCGGCTGTAGTTTTTGGGTTGCTTTTCAGCAAAAAAATTGATGCTTTGTTAGAGAATCCTATAACCGTTGCGGTTTCTTTAGTTTTAGGAGGAATAATTTTATTGAAAGTTGATGATTGGTTCACACAAAAGGAGGAGACACAGAAAACAGAAAAAATAAGTTACACTACCGCTTTAAAGATAGGTTTGTTCCAATGTTTGGCCATGATTCCTGGTGTTTCACGAAGTGGCGCGAGTATCATTGGCGGAATGACACAAAAATTATCAAGAACAACGGCTGCAGAATTTTCTTTTTTCTTGGCTGTTCCAACAATGCTTGGTGCTACGGTTAAGAAATGTTATGACTATTATAAAGACGGGTTTGTATTGACTCATGATCAGATTAACTTTTTGATTATTGGAAATATCGTTGCCTTTATTGTGGCTATGTTAGCTATAAAATCTTTCATTGGTTATTTATCTAAGCACGGATTTAAAATGTTTGGGTATTACAGAATTATTGTTGGGTTAGCTATTTTGGTTATCAATTACTTTCATCCTTTGTTTGTACTTTAATGACAGCCGAAGCTATTTTAGAAGGGCAAGTACTTTTGATAGACAAACCGTTAACTTGGTCTTCCTTTCAAGCGGTTAATAAATTGAAATACATCCTAAAAAGAAAATATGACCTTCCTAAAAAATTCAAAATTGGTCATGCCGGAACTTTAGATCCCTTGGCAACAGGCTTGCTAATAATTTGCACCGGAAAGTTCACTAAGAAAATTACCGAAATTCAAGCTCAGGCTAAAGAATATACAGGAACTATTACTCTTGGAGCGACAACACCCTCCTATGACAAGGAGACTGAAGTAGATGCAACCTTTCCAACGGAACATATTACGGAAGCACTAATTTTAGAAACAACTAATAAGTTTCTTGGTGAAATCGACCAAAAGCCACCAGTGTTTTCTGCTATTAAAAAAGATGGTGTTCGTTTGTATGAGCATGCTAGAGCTGGAGAAGAAGTTGAGATACAAGCTAGAAAAACAACTGTATACGAATTTGAGATTACTAGAATTTCCTTGCCAGAAATTGACTTTAGAGTGCGTTGTAGCAAGGGGACATATATCCGTTCGTTAGCTTTTGATTTTGGCAAAGCCATAGAATCGGGTGGATATTTATCTGCCTTACGCCGAACTAAAATTGGGGATTATGATGTTATTGAAGCTGTTACCCCTGAGAAGTTTGAAGTGTCTTTAACTCAAAAATAGACATCAAATCGGTTATTTCATTTTGTGTAGACAATCCTTTATCGTGTAGATACCAAAGCTGTAAGTTGGTTTTGGCCATTTCATCTATCAATCCGTGAGTCGCTTTATAGTCGAGCATCAATTGTTTTGCGCCATGAGGTCTTGGTCCGAAATCACCCAATACTTTCAATGTTTTTTTATCTAGTACTATCAACTTGGGAATTGATTTTGTCCCATTTGTTAGAAATAAATTCATCAGTTCTTTATTATCATCTCTAAAGACAATTTTCAATTCTATTTTTCCCGAGTATTCGGCCATTTTATAGATAATCGGTATTATTTGAGTAGCATCTCCACACCAACCTTCAGAAATAACCAGCCAAATATACTCCCTAACTAAATGCTGTATTTTTTGAGCATTTTCAATGGCAATAGTGATGGTTTTGTCTAAGCGTTTCATTCGCGCCTCATTCAATTCGGTATAATGAAGTAAGGCTTCCGATTGTTCTTCTCCTGTTACTTTTCCTTCCTGAAACAAAGTGGTTATTATGTTTCTGTATTCAGGATAAGAACAACTATTGGCTAAACTCTTTTCAATTATTGATTGCATAGAAACAAAAATACTTTGGCACAAAGCTACAAAACTGAAATACCAAAAAACATGATAATTGTTTCCAAACATTATTTTTAACGAATAGGGTACAAAAACAGAATATGTTTATATTTGCATCCATTAATAACACAACTTAAAGCTAGTAATGAAATACAAAAGAATCCTTCTAAAATTAAGTGGCGAAGCGTTAATGGGAGATAGACAATATGGAATCGACCCAAAACGCTTATCCGAATATGCTGATGAGATTAAAGAAATTCACGCTAAAGGAATAGAAATTGCCATAGTAATTGGTGGTGGAAATATTTTTAGAGGAGTAGCTGGCGCCAGTAATGGAATGGACAGAGTACAAGGTGATTATATGGGAATGCTGGCAACAGTTATTAATGGAATGGCACTACAAGGAGCTTTGGAAGATAAAGGAATGTTGACTCGGTTACAAACTGCTTTGAAAATAGAGGCTATTGCAGAACCTTATATCAAGAGAAGAGCAGTGCGCCATCTAGAAAAAGGAAGAATAGTAATTTTTGGTGCTGGAACTGGAAACCCATACTTCACGACTGATACTGCTGCGGTTTTACGTGGTGTAGAAGTAAATGCCGATGTGATTTTAAAAGGTACTCGTGTTGATGGGGTTTATGATTCTGATCCTGAGAAAAACAGCAATGCTGTAAAGTTTGACAGTATCTCCTTTGATGAAGTCATCAAAAAAGGATTAAACGTAATGGATTCAACTGCCTTTACTTTGAGCCAGGAAAATGAATTACCAATTGTAGTTTTTGATATGAATAAAAAGGGTAATTTATTAAAAATTTGCGAAGGCGAAAACATAGGAACCGTAGTTAAAATATAGTTTACCACTCTGAAATCATAATAAAATGGAAGAAATTGAATTTATTTTAGACCGCACTAAAGAATCAATGACTGGTTCTGTCGCACATTTAGAAAAAGAATTTTTAAATATACGTGCTGGAAAAGCATCACCACAAATGCTTGGAAGTGTTTTTGTTGATTACTATGGCTCTCAAACTCCGCTATCACAAGTAGCAAATATCAATGTTCCAGACGCTAGAACCATTACTATTCAACCTTATGAAAAAAGTATGCTGCATACTATTGAAAAGGTTATAATGATTGCCAATCTTGGTTTCAATCCCATGAATAATGGCGATAACATTATTATCAATGTCCCGGCACTGACTGAAGAAAGAAGACGCGAATTAGTCAAACAGGCAAAAGCAGAAGCAGAAGATGCAAAAATTGGTATTCGAAACGCACGTAAAGATGCAAATACTGAAATAAAAAAATTAGAAAAAGACGGTGTTTCTGAAGACGTATGTAAAACAGCTGAAGACGATGTTCAAAAACTGACAGATTCTTTCATCAGAAAAATTGAAGAACATTTGACCATCAAAGAAGCCGAAATCATGAAAGTGTAACTTTGTTAATTCAATATTAAAATCCGCTCTGTGCGGATTTTTTTATTCCTATTTTTGTAAAAGATTTTGAGCCAATCCCTTTCTAATGAAGCCAATTTTTATACTGCTTTTCTTTTTTACACTAACGCTTCAAGCACAATTCCAAATCAATGGGATTGTAAAAGATTCTGAAAGCAAAAAAGGGCTTCCTTTTGCAACTATCACAACTAAAAATGGAGGCTCCACTATATCAGATGTTGATGGAAAATTTCATTTCATACTATCCTCACTCCCTGATAATTTTACGGTTACTTATGTGGGTTTTGAATCAAAAACAATTTCGTTAACTGAATCTAAATCTTTTTTTACCATATTGCTTTCGCCAAAAGAAAATGCTTTGCACGAAGTTATTATTTCCAATATTAATCCAGCAAATAGTATTATTGCAAAAGTTATTGCTCAAAAAGAAAGCAACAATCCTCAAAAAAAACTAAAAAGTTTTGAGTTCAAATCATACAATAAATTAATGATTACCGCCAATCCTGATTCGATTTCTGGCAAAATTGATACTGTATTTGTTAATGCAGTAACCAAAAATATAATTGAAAAAATTGACTCTTCTAATTATAAGTTTAAAAAAATAATCGACAAGCAACATTTGTTTCTAACCGAAAAAGTGTCCCAATATCAATTTGAAAAACCAATTTTAAAAGAAACTATACTTGGTACCAAAATGGCTGGTTTTAAAGAGCCTATCTATGAAATATTGGGGTTCAGTTTGCAATCATTTTCTGTATATGATGAGAAATATGAATTGTTTGAAACCAAATACAAAAGCCCTATTGCAAACAACGCTCTTAAGGAATACAGATACCAAATTTTAGATACTACCATTATCCAAAATAGAAATGTGATAGTAATATATTTTAAAAATAAAACCAGTTCTAAAGGTCTAGAAGGATTGCTTTATGTAGATAAAGAAAACTTTGGTATTGCTAAAGCAATCATGCGAATTCGAGGAGTGTTGAATATTACTGGTATTCATGAATTTAGTTACCTACCAGGAGAAAATATTTGGTTTCCTACCCTTAAAAATTTCAAAATTGTTAAAGGGAAAAGCAAAGAACCAACCTCTATTTTAGGAGGAAGAATTGAGTTTTCTGCCGAAAATGATGATGAAAAAACAAACTCACAAAAATATGCTTCTGACTTTTCCTATTTATCCTCAGAAATGCATATTTATGATTTAGCAGTAAATAAGGATTTGAAAATAAAAAAATCATCAATTACTATAGACGTTAAAAATAATGCGAGTTCTCGAGATGATGTTTTTTGGAAAGAAAACAGAATTGATAGTTTAGACACCCGAAGTGAAAGAACCTATTTTACCTTAGATAGTGTAGCCACTAAAGAAAATATCGAAAAAAAACTATTATTTGGACGTAAAATTCTAAACGGCTATATACTCTCTGGTTTGTTTGATTATGATCTGCGATACCTGATTAGTTATAACAATTTTGAAGGTTTCCGTTTTGGAATTGGTGGTATTACTAATGAAATGTTTTCACGAAAATTTCGCCTTGATGGTTACACAGCTTATGGCTTGAAAGATGAAACTATCAAATATCATATTGGCGCAGCAGCAAGAGTTGGCAACACTTCCAATACTTGGCTTGGAGGTTCCTACACCGATGATCTTCGTGAGATTGCCAGTACGTATTTTGCAACAGATAAAAGAGCTTTTAAATTGTATGATCCAAGACCAATTAACATTAGTACGTTCTATAATCACAAAACTTGGCGGGGTTATATTGAAACCAAAATTATTCCAAAAACTGAAAGCATTTGGCAGTTAACTTATAGTGAAATCAGCCCATTATTTGATTATACTTTTCAATATGGCGGAAAACCTTATCATGATTTTAGAGTCACTACTGCAATGTTTTGTATTCAGTGGAATCCTTTTAGTGATCATATGCAAACCCCGAATGGCAGGATTGAATATGAAAAAAGGTTTCCTAAATTTTCATTACAATTTACTAAATCGATTCCTCATTTTTTAAATAACGACTTCGATTTTGGTAAAATTGATGCCCGAATTGAGTATGAAAAAAAATATTTAAACGGACAGAAGTCAGAAATTTTATTACAAGCAGGTTATGGTTTTGGCGCTGTTCCCTTAACTCATTTGTATAATACTTCCCCGAATAACTTGACAAAAGACAAGCTTTTACAAAGAATTACCATTGCAGGAAAAAATAGTTTTGAAACCATGTATTTTAATGAGTTTTTTTCAAACGAATTTGTAATGATGCAGTTTAAACACGGTTTTAAACGTGTAGAATTATTACGAAAAGTTAGGCCTTCATTCGTTTTGGTCACTAGAATGGTTTGGGGAAATTTAGAACATCCTGAACGCCATTTAGGAATTAAATACAAAACCCTTGATAAAGGATTATTCGAATCGGGAATAGAGCTTAACAAAATTTACAAAGGATTTGGACTTACCGCCTTCTATCGTTATGGCCCCAACCAGTTACCAAAATTTGAAGATAATTTAGCTATAAAATTGAGTTTTATTTTGGATTTAGGTTTTTAAGTTATGGTTTGATAATTAATACCGAAGGAATATCAGTCAACCAAGTTACTTCATCATCAACTAGTTTTTTCCAAGTTTCCAAACTAAAAATAACCAGATCCTGCTCGGCTAAAAGTGGCTTACTAATTTTTTCTCTACTTAAAACCTCAATATTATTAGGGTGCTTTTGTTCCAATGCTTCAAATGCATTTTCAACAATAAAGTTATTTTTGGATTGACCATTATTTTCTAAAATGGTTACATGTGAATCGTTATTGTAAATCAATTTTTGAGCATAATCAATCAAGAACACATCGCCAATAGTGAACACTCCCACAAAAACTTTATTGACATTATGTAAATCTTTATCAATTAAAATGCCTAGTGGTGTTTTGGTTTTGGAAATGATTAAACGGGTTCTGTCATCAAAAGGAGAGTTTTCAAAGAGTCCTTCCTTGCCTTTAAACTTATCTAACAATCGGTCTGGGTTTATTATTCGTGATGTAAACCCAAGCACTTTCCCTAGTAATGTTCCCTCAAAAATAGATTTCCCTAACCCAACCAAAACAAAATCATACTTCCCTTCTTGAGCTATATCGGCAATGTCAGTTTCCATATCCCCTGTAGCTTTAAAAATAGTGGTGATTTCTTGATTGAGTTTTTTTGACTCTTTCAATATGGGTTCAAAAGTTACGGCTTCATATTCTTCTAAATTATAAGCATGCATTTCATCACTGTTGGATAAATGCATAGCCGTAACGTTCGCGGTTTCTGTTTGCTTTTTGACAAAACTATTTGCCAAACGAAGTAATGATTTGCCTTTTTCATTATTACCAAAAGAGATTAATACTTTAAACTCGGCATTCCCTTTTATTTCAGATGGAATAATAACGTCTTTAGCTTTAAATATAAAATTGATAATATCCAGAGCTGGCCCTGTCATAAACGTAGTTACTAGAGCCATAATTACCATCATCGTGAAAATTTTTGGTGAAAGCACTCCCAATTCGTATCCTATATTTAATACTACTAATTCCATCAAACCTCTGGTATTCATCAAAGCACCAATGGTTAAACTTTCACGCCAATTTTGACCCACAAATTTTGCCGCCAAAGCACTTCCGAAAAATTTTCCAGCAACAGCTACTGCAATTATACATCCTGTTATCTTCCACAAATAAGGCTCATTGATTAATCCGATTTCTGTTCGTAATCCAGTGAATACAAAAAACAACGGTAGCAGTAAAATCATAGCAACATCCTCTACTTTTTCTATAAAGAAGTTTCTAAATTTTGAAATATCGGGCATGATTACTCCCATCATAAAAGCACCAAATAAGGCATGAATCCCTATAATTTCGGTCACATAAGCTGAAACTATTAAGGTTAAAAGGAAAATGGCAACCACTGGTTTTTTGATATTGTCTTTTTTTCCATATAAATCACCAACTCTTTTTAAGAAAGGCTTTACTACCAAAAGCATCAATAATACATAAACAATAGCCAAGCCGATAACATATAGTGAACTGACAAAACTTCCAGCTTTTACTATAGCTATAACAACTGCCAAAATACACCAAGCTGTAATGTCATCAGCTGCAGCACAAGTAATTACTATAGTTCCCAATCTAGTTTTGTGAATACCTCTTTCTTGAACTATTCGGGCTAAAACGGGAAAGGCCGTAATACTCATGGCAATACCCATAAATAAACTGAAAGATAAAAATTCAACTCCTGCTGGCGCAAACTGATGATAGATATAATAAGACAAACCAATACCTAAAGCAAAAGGGATAACTATACTAGCGTGGCTAATAACCACTGCTTCATTGGCTTTGTTTTTTAATACTTTCAAATCTAATTCCATCCCCACAACAAACATGAAAAGGATTAATCCTACTTGGCTTAACAATTGAAGATTGCCTAAAGAATCAACAGGAAATAAGGCGTCTTTCATATCGGGAAAATACAACCCAAAAAGGGAAGGTCCCAAAACAATTCCTGCTATTATTTCGCCTATTACAGTTGGTTGGCCTATCTTTCTGAAAATCCAACCAAAAATTCGAGC
>CANJDA010000001.1 GCA_947472705.1 Flavobacteriaceae bacterium | reverse complement strand
TGTCAAAGTTGTTCAACATCTGATGGTGGCGCACCTAAAGGATGCAAAAATAATGGGACTTGCGGCACCGATAGCTGCAACAAATTAACCGTTTTCGATTGGCTGGCCAATATGAGTTTGCCTAATGGTGAAACTCCGTTTGACTGCATCGAAGTACGCTTCAAAAACGGCCGAAAAGAATTTTACCGCAATACTGAAAAACTTACTCTAAGCATTGGCGATGTGGTAGCTACTGAAGCTTCCCCAGGCCATGATATGGGGATTGTAACCCTTACAGGCGAATTGGTAAAAATTCAAATGAAGAAAAAAGGCGTAAATCACACCAGCCCCGAAATTGCGAAAGTATACCGAAAAGCTTCCCAAAAAGATATCGATATATGGAGTGATTCTCGCGACAAAGAAGAGCCGATGAAAGTAAAAGCCCGTGAATTGGCTATTGCTCATAAACTGGAAATGAAAATTTCAGATATCGAATTTCAAGGGGATGGTTCCAAAGTGACTTTCTATTACACTGCCAATGACCGTGTCGATTTTCGACTTTTGATTAAAGATTATGCGCGTGAATTCAGTACCCGTATCGAGATGAAACAAGTGGGTTTCCGCCAAGAAGCTTCGCGTTTGGGTGGAATTGGATCTTGTGGTAGAGAATTGTGTTGTTCAACTTGGTTAACTGATTTTAGAAGTGTCAATACATCGGCAGCACGTTACCAACAGTTGTCTTTGAATCCACAAAAACTAGCAGGTCAATGCGGAAAATTAAAATGTTGTCTTAACTATGAGTTAGACACTTACATGGATGCTCTAAAAGATTTTCCTGATTTTGAAACCAAATTAAAAACCGAGAAAGGCGATGCTGTTTGTCAAAAACAAGACATTTTCAAAGGGTTAATGTGGTTTGCTTATTTTGATAATTTTGCGAATTGGCACGTATTAAATATTGAACAAGTAAAAGAAATTGTATTACAAAACAAGCAAGGTCAAAAGGTAAGTTCGCTAGAAGACTTTGCAATCGAAATTGTGGCTGAACCTGAAAAAGATTTCAATAACGCCATGGGACAAGAGAGTTTAACTCGTTTTGACCAACCTAGAAAAAGCAAAAATAAAAACAGAAATAAAAATAAGGCTAGGTCGCAAAATCAGAATGGGGAACAAAACAAAGGGCAAAACCAAAAGTCACAAGAAAAAAGACCTATAATTCTTAAAAAGAATGAAGATAAAAAATAGTATCCTTTTTGTTTTACTACTGCTTTTGGTCATCTCCTGCGACAAAAAGAGAGTTTTTGATGAATATAAATCTGTGGGAAATGCTTGGCACAAAGATAGTGTGGTGACTTTTGATTTGCCTCAATTAGAAGCGAATAAAGCCTATAACATGTACGTCAATGTTAGAGACAACGATGATTATCCGTTCAACAATATGTTTTTAATTGTGTCTTTGGAACAACCTAATCACAAAGTAAAAGTAGATACATTAGAATATCAGATGACCAATCCTGATGGGACATTACTTGGTAGCGGGTTTTCAGACATCAAAGAAAATAAATTATTTTACAAAGATAAAGAGCATTTTACCCAAAAAGGGCTTTATAAAATCCACATCAAACAAGCGGTAAGACAAACCGGAAAAATTGAAGGGGTAGATGCCCTTCCCGGCATAACCGATGTAGGCTTTAGAATTGAATCTACAGAATAAAAAATTATGGCACAAAAGAATACAACAGCAACTATTAAAGACCTCAACTACTACAAAAATAAATTTTGGAAGTTGTTTTTTTACGGACTTGGCGTAATGATTTTGTTTTTCACTCTAGCTTCTTGGGGATTTTTCGGAAGCATGCCTTCTTTTGAAGATTTAGAAAACCCCGAATCAAACCTAGCTACCGAAATCATTTCATCAGACGGAGTAACTATCGGGAAATTTTATAATGAAAACCGAACTCCAATTAAATACGAAGATTTACCTCAAAGTTTAGTAAAAGCACTAGTCGCTACCGAAGATGAACGATTCTATGAACACTCTGGCATTGATGCTCGTAGAACTTTTGGTGCCGCTTTAAAATTAGGTTCCAATGGGGGTGCCAGTACGTTAACCCAACAGTTGGCCAAATTGCTTTTCCACGGAGAAGGCTCAAGTTTCAAACCGTTCCGTATCATTCAAAAAGTAAAAGAGTGGATTATTGCTATTAAGTTGGAAAGACAATATACTAAAAACGAAATCATCGCCATGTATCTCAACAAGGCCGATTTTGTGAATACCGCTGTGGGAATCCGTTCTGCTTCAAAAGTATATTTCGGAAAAGAACCACGTGATTTAACCGTTGATGAAGCAGCTATGTTTGTAGGGATGTTAAAAAACCCTTCGCTTTACAATCCTTTACGCCGAATTGAAAAAGTACGTGACCGAAGAAATACAGTTTTAGGCCAAATGGTACGTAATCACATTTTGGATGCTAAAACTAAAGATTCCTTAGCGCTTCAACCTATCATTTTGCACTTCCATCCTGAAAGTCATAAAGAAGGTACTGCTACTTATTTCCGTGAGTTCCTTCGCGAATACATGAAAAATTGGGCCAAAGAAAACAAAAAGCCTGATGGCAGTGATTACGATATTTACAGTGACGGATTAAAAATTTACACCACTATCGATTCGAAAATACAGGAACATGCTGAAGAAGCCGTTAGTGCCCACATGAAAAATTTACAACAAGAATTTTTCTCCCAACAAAAAGACAATAAGAATGCTCCCTTTGTAAACATTACAGATGCCGAAACCAAAAGCATCATGGATAAAGCCATGAAATCTTCGGAACGATGGCGTGTAATGAAGGATTTAGACAAAACCGATGAAGAGATTACCGCTTCATTCAATGTCAAAACCAAAATGAAAATCTTCTCTTGGAAAGGTGAAATTGATACACTGATGACTCCTATGGATTCCATCCGTTATTTCAAACACTTCCTTCAAGCTGGATTAATGTCGATGGAACCTCAAACTGGGCACATCAAAGCTTGGGTTGGTGGAATTGATTATAAATATTTCCAATACGATCACGTAGGGCAAGGAGCTCGACAAGTAGGTTCTACATTCAAACCGTTTGTGTATGCTACCGCAATAGAACAATTGGGAATGTCGCCTTGCGACACTATTATTGACGGTCCGTTCATGATTCACAAAGGACGCCATAATGTTACCGAGGACTGGGAACCTAAAAATTCCGATCGAAAATACCGTGGTATGGTAACTCTTAAAAAAGCTTTAGCTCTTTCGATAAATACAATTTCAGCCAAATTAATTGACAAAACAGGACCCGAAGCCGTAGTTACTATGACCAAAAAACTAGGTGTAAAATCGGAAATCCCTGCTCAACCTTCTATTGCTCTTGGAGCTGTTGACATCACTGTTGAAGATATGGTAGCAGCCTACAGCACTTTTGCTAATCAAGGGGTATATGTAAAACCACAATTTATCAGTCGTATTGAAGATAAAAACGGTGTGATTTTATACGAACCAGCACCCGAAACCCGTGACGTACTTAACAAAGACATCGCCTACGCAGTAATTAAATTACTCGAAGGAGTAACCGAAAGCGGTTCAGGTGTGCGTTTAAGAACTCAAGGAGGAGGGAGTGGTGACAACCGTTGGACAGGCTATCCGTATATGTTTACCAATCCCATAGCGGGTAAAACAGGAACTTCTCAAAACCAGTCAGATGGTTGGTTTATCGGTATGGTTCCAAACTTAGTTACTGGTGTTTGGGTAGGTTGTGAAGACCGTTCGGCACGCTTTAAAGGAATTACCTATGGACAAGGAGCCACAGCGGCTCTCCCAATTTGGGGCTTTATGATGAAAAAATGTTACGAAGATAAAGACTTGCAAATATCCAAAGACGCTTTCCAACGACCGGATAATCTTTCTATACGAGTAGATTGTTATGAACGCAAAAGAGATACCATAGCCGATTCTACTGCAGTGCACGAAGAAGAGCAAAATACCGATGAGTTTGGACTGTAAAATTTGAAGCTTATTCCTGCTGTTCGCTGTATCTTTTTTAAGATGTGACTTCGCTAACACTCAGACCAATCTTAAAAAAGGATGTCGCTACAATCAGGGCTAAAAAATAACAAACTAAGATGATTAACAAAAAAGTAAACTCTGTACAAGAAGCACTTCAAGGCATTGAGAGTAATATGACTATTATGCTTGGAGGATTTGGCCTTTGTGGCATCCCAGAAAACAGCATTGCCGAGCTTGTCAAAAAAGAAATCACTGGACTTACCTGTATTTCCAACAATGCCGGAGTAGATGATTTCGGATTAGGATTATTACTCCAAAAAAGACAAATAAAAAAAATGATATCGTCCTATGTTGGCGAAAATGCTGAGTTCGAACGCCAAATGCTCTCAGGTGAATTGGAAGTAGAACTGACTCCACAAGGTACCTTAGCCGAAAAATGTAGAGCAGCTCAAGCCGGTATTCCTGCCTTCTTCACTCCTGCTGGATACGGAACCGAAGTAGCCGAAGGAAAAGAGGTACGCGAATTCAATGGTAAAATGCACATCATGGAACTAGCCTACAAAGCCGATTTCTCTATCGTTAAAGCCTGGAAAGGCGACGAAGCTGGTAATCTTATTTTCAAAGGAACAGCGCGTAACTTTAACCCTTGCATGGCAGGTGCCGCCAAAATCACCATTGCCGAAGTAGAAGAATTATTACCCGTAGGTTCTCTTGATCCAAATCAAATTCATATTCCTGGTATTATGGTGCAACGCATTTTCCAAGGAGAGAAGTTTGAGAAACGTATTGAACAACGCACCGTTAGACAACGATAAATTTGAAGATGAGGAATGATAAAGACAATTTGATAGTAAAGCTAACTTTTGAGTTTGCTTTAAAAATAATTGCTTATTCTGAAGAAATTCGTCAAAATAACCGTTTTGAAATGGCTTCACAAATTTTCAGAAGTGGTACTTCTATCGGAGCTAATATAAAAGAGGCCCAAAATGCGGAAAGCAAAGCCGATTTTATCCATAAATTTAAAATTTCCGCAAAAGAAGCTGATGAATTGAGTTATTGGTTAGACCTATGTGAGCATTCCGATTTCTATCCTACACCCAATAAAGAGCTTATAAAAGAATTACAATCCATTCATTTGATTATTTCAAAAATTATCTCCTCTAGCAAGAAGCCTTAATTTTCAAATCATCAAATTTTCAAATCATCAAATATGTTAACAAAAGAAGATATCGCAAAACGAATTGCGAAAGAGGTGAAAGACAAATACTTTGTGAACCTTGGTATTGGGATTCCGACCTTGGTGGCGAATTATGTTCGCCATGACATTTCGGTTGAATTTCAAAGTGAAAACGGGGTATTAGGCATGGGTCCTTTTCCTTTTGAAGGAGAAGAAGATGCTGACCTAATCAATGCCGGGAAACAAACTATCACTACTTTACCTGGAGCAAGTTTTTTTGACTCGGCATTCAGTTTTGGAATGATTCGCAGTCAAAAAGTAGATTTGACCATTCTAGGCGCTATGGAAGTTGCTGAAAACGGCGATATAGCCAACTGGAAAATTCCAGGGAAAATGGTCAAAGGTATGGGAGGTGCTATGGATTTAGTAGCCTCTGCCGAAAATATCATCGTAGCCATGATGCACGTAAACAAAGCCGGTGAGAGCAAAATTTTGAAACGTTGTACCTTACCCTTAACCGGTGTGGGCTGCGTAAAAAAAGTAGTAACCGAATTGGCCGTTATGGAAATCACTCCCAAAGGATTCAAACTATTAGAGCGTGCTCCGGGTGTAACAGTTGAACACATCATTGCTTCCACCGAAGCGGATTTGATTATTGAAGGAGAAATTCCGGAGATGGTGATTTAATATACATTAATATAAAAACAGAAAACCACAAAACTCAAATTGAATTTTGTGGTTTTTTTATGGAAAATATTCACTTATTATTTGGATGCCAAATACTCCAACAATACTGGCGATGCATTTCCAAAAGTTGGTGGTTGATCCGTAATGCTCACTGTTTTTTTCTTGTTGAGTTTGTATACTAAATCAAATTCGATGGTAAATAAAATTACGGATGAAAACGGATTGTTAATAAAAGGCAGCAATCGGTCAAAAGCTGCTTCTATCGAATAAAACTCTACTATTTCTTCTTGTTGAAATTTAAATTTAAGTTCCAATTGTAAAACATCATTCTCTACTATCGGGCGGATATAAATGTTCATCAAATCAGTATTCCCAATAGTTTTGGCAAAGGTTAATTTGGCAAAGGTGCCATCGGCTAAACTTGCTGCAACTTTAGTGTAGAATTCGGAAAAGGTTTCTGCGAACAGCATATTAATGATTTAAATTAGCAAAGAAATCATTCCCTTTGTCATCGGTAATAATAAAGGCAGGGAAATCTTTCACGGTGATTTTACGAACAGCTTCCATTCCCAATTCCTCAAAATCAACCACTTCAACCGAAAGTATATTTTCTTTGGCCAAAATAGCCGCAGGTCCTCCTATCGAACCTAAATAGAATCCTCCGTATTTCTTGCAAGCATTCATCACTTCTTTGCTTCGGTTACCTTTGGCTAGCATTATCATACTTCCTCCTGCTGCTTGGAACTCGTCTACATACACGTCCATACGCCCAGCTGTTGTCGGCCCGAAACTTCCTGATGGCATGCCTTCTGGCGTTTTTGCAGGACCTGCATAATACACTGGATGGTTTTTGAAATAATCTGGCATTGGTTTTCCAGCATCCAATAGTTCTTTAATCTTAGCATGAGCAATATCACGTGCTACTATAAGTGTTCCGTTCAATTTCAAACGGGTTTTGATAGGATAATTAGATAACTCAGCCAATACTTCTTTCATTGGTCGGTCTAAATTAATTTCTACCGGTGCTTCTAAATGAGGGGCGGTTTCTGGTAAAAATTGTTTCGGATTAGTTTCTAATTGCTCTAAAAATATTCCTTCTTTGGTGATTTTCCCTTTGATATTTCTATCGGCAGAACACGAAACCCCCATTCCAACTGGACAAGAAGCAGCGTGACGTGGTAAGCGAATGACACGCACATCATGGGTTAAATATTTTCCGCCAAACTGAGCTCCAATGTGGCTTTCTTGACAAATCAATTGCACTCTTTTCTCCCACTCCAAATCACGAAAAGCTTGTCCCGTCATATTTCCCGTTGTGGGTAAATTATCAAAATAGCCTGCCGATGCTTTCTTAACGGCTGCCAAATTAGCTTCGGCTGAAGTTCCTCCGATAACTATTGCTAAGTGATACGGTGGACACGCTGAAGTCCCCAAATCCATAATGCGTTCGCGAACGAATTCGTCTAATGATTTCTCATTAAGTAGGGATTTTGTTTTTTGGTATAAAAAAGTTTTGTTGGCTGATCCTCCTCCTTTGGCCAGGAACAAGAATTCATAAGAAACTCCTTTTTTGGCATAAATATCAATCTGAGCTGGTAGATTCGAACCTGAGTTCTTTTCTTCAAACATGGATATTGGAACGATTTGAGAATAGCGCAAATTGCGATTTTGATAGGTATTAAAAATTCCTTTAGAAAGCCATTCCCCATCATCGGCACCAGTGAATACATTCTCCCCTTTCTTTGCCATGACAATAGCCGTTCCGGTATCTTGACATGAAGGCAATTCTCCTTCTACTGCCACTACAGCATTTTGTAATAAATTATACGCCACAAAACGGTCATTGTCGGTTGCTTCTGGGTCTTCTATAATATTTCTTAACTTTTGTAAATGTGTAGCGCGTAACATGAACGACACATCGCTCATGGCGATTTCTGCCAATAACTCTAATCCTTTAGGGTCTACTGTAAGTATTTCTCGGTCTCCCAATTGTTGCACAGAAACATAATCAGAAGTGATTTTTTTGTATTGGGTATCGTCTTTGAGAATTAGATACGGATCTTGGTATATAAAGTCCATTTGTTGAATAATTTTAGAGGCGTAAAGTTACGTATTCTAATGGTAAATTAGAAACGCAATTCTAATTGAAAGCATCTATTTTAAAAAAAACCAACTCGCCACAAAAATCGCTGTAATAACACAAACCAAATCCACCAAAAGCATGGTGCTAAGAGTGTAACGGGTGTTTTTTACATTGATGGACCCGAAATATACTGCAATGACATAAAACGTGGTTTCGGCACTGCATTGAAAAATACAACTTAGTCTTCCGGTAAAAGAATCGGGGCCAAAGCTGCGCATCGAATCAATCATAAAACCACGGGAACCGCCCGAGCTGAATGGTCGTAACATCGCCACCGGCAAAGAATCTGTGATTTGTTTGCTTACACCAATATTGGAAAAGATAAAGGAAAGTCCGTTGCTGATGATTTCAAACAATCCACTGTTTCTGAAAAATGAAATGGCGACTAACATCCCTAAAACATACGGAAATATTTTGACTCCTGTTTGCAACCCATTATTGGCTCCTGTTACAAAAGAATCAAATATAGTGGTGCCTTTTTCGACAAATTTTTTCTCATGTATAAAAGAAAATACTAAAGTGAAACCAATAATTGCAACCAACATCAATCCAGAAAGATTTGACGTGAATGCATTTTTACCTATTAAATCCAAACGATTAATATAGAATAATAGCCCAGCTATAGCTGCTATGATAGTCATTAAAGCCACAATTAAAGAGGCACTTTTGAAGTTTACCTTTTGTCGAATCCCAACAATTAAAAAAGCCGCAATCGTTCCGATAAAGGAAGTAATGATACAAGGTAACATTACATCGGCAGGGTTAGTAGCATTTTCGGCTGCACGATAGCCAATGATAGATGTTGGGATTAAAGTCAATCCTGCAGCATGCAAACATAAGAACATAATTTGGGCATCGCTGGCTTTGTCTTTTTCAGGATTTAATTCTTGTAAACTTTGCATGGCTTTTAATCCGAATGGAGTAGCTGCAGAGTCTAATCCAAGGAAGTTTGCTGCAAAATTTAAGGTCATGTAAGATATAGATTCGTGATTTTTAGGGATTGACGGGAAAACTTTTGCAAAGACTGGGCTTAGTAGTTTTGCTAATTTCTCAGAAGCGCCAGAAACAATTAAAAGTTCCATTAAACCACAGAAAAAAGCTAAGTAGGCAATTAAAGGCAGAATTAAATCCATTAAACTGTTTTTACAAGTGGGTAACAATCCATCCGATTTTTGAAGGCCGCTGTAGATTTTTACGGTTTTGCTTTTATACACATAGGTGGTGTCGGCATTTAAGGTATCACGGTTGATTACCATCGTTTGCTCGGGTGCCTTTGCTATGCTGTCCATAATGAATTTTGGAACCTGATTCAGATATTTTTCGGAAATTAAAACGGGGTCGTCTTTTTTTCCGTTCAAAATAAAATCCACAGAATAGCTATTGGCAGTAGCTAAGCTAATCACTACAAAAACAATTGATGAAACGAAAATAGTCAACCAGAATCTACTTAATACCATAATCCTTTTTTTGGTAAATGTAACATTTATCGATTTTGAATTAAAATATTTTTAATGCAAACCTATTTTTATCTATTAAAAGAGTAGGGATATTTACTTATTTCTTGTTTTCTTCTATAAGCAGTGCATTTTTCGTAAACATTAAATAGAATATTTGTTAAATATTCATTTAAAAGTAATTTTGATTTATATATTTGCGTTCATTTACAAAACCACCATTACTTAAACTATTAAAATGAAAAATTATTATTATACATTACTTGTTTTATTTTGTATTTCTTCAACTATAATAGCGCAAAACGCAACTGAAACAAAACAAATAGTTTCACATTACGATTTAAAAAAAATTAAAGAAAGACAGCAATTCTTTAAAAAGAAAGAAACCATTGAAAAGCAAAAAGCAATTGCCTTTGCTCAAAAATTTAACCTCCCTATAAGAAAAATTAATCCTGATGGTTCTATTTCTGAATTAATAAAACTAGACCCAACTGGATTTCCAATATATTACAAAACTGATAATGCCAATGCTGCAAAATCAACTCGAACAAATCACTTATATACTGGTGGTTCACTAGGATTAGATTTAAATGGACAAGGAATGATTGCCCGTGTTTGGGATGGTGGCACAGTTAGAAAATCACATAATTTGTTTTCTAATAGAGTGACAGTTGTAGATGATCCAACCAGTACAACATATGTCGTACACTCTACTCATGTAACGGGTACAATAATGGCTTCTAATGCAGTAACCGCAACCAAAGGAATGGCTTATCAAGCTACTGCTAGAACTTTTGAATGGACAAATGACCTATCTGAAGTACTAGATGAAGTACAACAGGGAATGTTAATATCAAACCACTCCTATGGTGTTTACATTACTAATAATGGGACAACTTTGCCAGCATGGTATATTGGTTCATATTCTTCAGAGTCTAGAGATTGGGATGAAGCTGCTTATTTATCTCCTTATTATTTAATGGTTGCTGCAGCAGGGAATGATGGTGATGTTAATGACAATCCAAACCCAATTGCTTTTGGTTTTGATAAATTAACATCTAATAAAACTGCAAAAAATAATCTTGTGGTTGCCAATGCTGAGGATGCTATAGTAGCTTCAAACGGAACACTAACTAGTGTAGCCATTAATACTTCAAGTAGTCAAGGCCCTACTGATGATTTGAGAATAAAACCAGATATCACAGGAAATGGTACAGCAGTAACATCAACAAGTAGTACTAGCAACTCAGCTACAGCTACACTTACCGGGACTTCAATGGCTTCTCCTAATGTTGCTGGAACATTATTATTATTACAACAACATTATAAAAATTTAACTAATAATTTTATGAGGGCTGCTACCCTGAAAGGATTAGCTTGTCATACTGCTGATGATGCAGGAGTTACAGGACCTGATGCAGTTTTTGGCTGGGGGTTACTCAATGCCAAAAAAGCGGCTGAAACTATTTCAGGAAATGGATTAACTTCTTGGGTTTCAGAAGAGAATTTAGCCAATCATCAAAGTTATAGTATGACTGTAAAATCGGATGGCGTTTCTCCTCTAATCGCTTCTATTTCTTGGACCGATTTACCTGGAGTTGCTAATCTTGGTGACTTACCCGAGAATGACCCAACACCCGCATTGGTTAACGACTTAGACATTCGAGTAACAAAAGACGGAACAACTTACTACCCTTGGAGATTGGATAGTGACCCAAACAATGTTGCTTTAAATGATGGAGATAATCATGTAGACAATGTCGAGCAAATTAAAATTACCCCTCCAGTGGCTGGAGATTACACCATTACTGTTACACATAAAGGATCTTTAGAAACAGGAAGTCAAAATTTTTCATTAATAGTAACTGGAATAAGTTCTTCTTTTTCATTAACCTCAACAACTTCGGATTTGGTGGTTTGTTCTGATCAAAATGCTGTGTATAGTTTTAATTACAAACAATCAGGAAGTGGAACAACCACTTTTAGTGCTGTTGACTTACCTGTTGGAGCAACTGCTAGTTTTAGTCCTGCTTCATTAAGTGCAAATGGGACAGTTACTATGACCATTTCAGGTCTTGCTACTGTCGCACCTGGCGAATATTATATTGGTATCAAAGGAACTAATACTATAGAGTCAGAAACAAGATTCAAATCATTACAAATTTATAATGCTACTTTTCAAAATGTGGTTTTAAACTCCCCTTCGAATGGGCAGATTGGTCTTTCTACTTCTGTAAATTTAAAATGGGCAGAACAAGTAAATGCCGAAAATTATACTGTACAGGTCTCAACTTCATCTTCATTTTCAACTCTTACAACCAATGTAATAGTATCAACAAATGAATATGTGGTTAGTGGATTAAATCAAGAAACAAACTATTTTTGGAGAGTAATACCAAGTAATCAATGTGGTAATGGAGATGCATCAAATGCAACAATTAATGCATTTTATACAGGAGTTTTGGTTTGTGGTACCACATCATTTACGGCAACTGATTTTTCGAATGCAAGTATTGCGTCTGTATCAAATTCATCGGCAAGTGTACCTGTTACTGTAACTGGTGGTTATACAATTGGGGACTTAAATGTAGATTTAAATCTTACCCATACTTATGTACAAGATATGACTATTTCATTAAGAGGCCCAGCAGCTATTGGTAGTCCGGTAATAATTTTACTGAAAGAACCTTGTGGAGATAATGACAATATAAATTGTACTTTGGATGATGATGGAGGAGTACCTGCTTGTTCAGGCAACCCTTCTATTTCAGGTAATATTGCTCCTTTTGAATCTCTTAGTGCTCTCAACACTTTACCTGCAGATGGAGAGTGGACATTACTGGTAGACGACCCTTATAATGGTGATGGTGGATCGGTAAATACTTTTAGAATTAATCTTTGTTACGTAGTGCCTTCGGCATTAGGAAATATTTCCAACCAATTGGCTACTATGTCTGTATATCCTAATCCTACAACTGGAATGCTTAACATTACATTGCCAAGCCTTTCTGAAAAATCAGTATTGAAATTACATGATATTCAAGGTAGAGAAATTATAAATAAAGAAACTAATCTAACAAATGAAAGTTTAAATATTGGAAATTTACAAGAAGGTGTTTACCTACTTACTGTTGAAAATGGCACTAGTAAAATCACCAAAAAAATAGTCTTAAATAAATAAACTTGTCATTAAAAATATATAAAAAAAGGCTTCCAAAATGGAAGCCTTTTTTATACATGAATAATTTCATCATCAATTAGTAAATCTTCTCTTCGAAGTCTTAGGAAAATTTGTGACACGGCTATAACATCTTTTTCACAATAGGTTACGATTCTATCAATGTCTTTTTCTACATAAAAAACATGGGCCACTTGGCTGCCATCAATATCACCTTTTGGTGAAGGAATGTCCAGTATTTTTGTCAATAATTTTAAGGATGTAAAGTGTTTGTAATCGCCAAATTTCCACAATTCCAGTGTGTCCAAATGTGGAATTTCCCATGGTTTTTTGCCAAATAAATTCAATTTAGCAGGAATCTGGATTTGGTTAATTATCATTCTACGCGCTATAAATGGAATGTCAAACTCTTTAGCATTATGCCCACACAACACATGTTGAGCCTGATTGAAATGAGTGTCGAGCAAATTAGAAAAATCTTTTAATATCTTTTTTTCTTCCCCAAAAAAAGAAGTGACTCTAAAATTTCGAATGTCACTTTTATTAGCAAAATAACCCACGGAAATGCACACAATTTTTCCAAATTCTGCCCAAATTCCTGCTCGGTCATAGAAATCTTCAGGGGTGTATTCGTCGCGCCTTTGATATTGGGTTTTTTGCTCCCACAGCATTTTCATGTCATTATCTAAACCATCAAAGCTTTCTTCTTCTGGAACCGTTTCAATATCGAGAAAGAGAATGTTATTGAGCTGTATTTTTTCAATCATGATACAAAATATTAAGAATTAACCGACTTAAAAGTATTAAATCGATTTTAAATATGAAAGAAAAAGTTTAAAAAAGTGATTGTTGAGGAGAAGGGTTTTCATGTTCTAATAACCATTTTTTGCGCCACAATCCACCTGCATAACCCGTTAAAGACCCATCGGTTCCTATTACGCGATGACATGGAACAACTATCCATAGAGGGTTTTTACCATTAGCAGAAGCTACGGCTCGAATAGCTTTGACATCACCCATTTTCTTCGATAAATCTAGGTATGACATCGTTTTGCCAAAAGGAATATTTACTAATTCCTGCCAAACTCTTTGTTGAAAATCGGTTCCTGAAGGATTCATTTTAAAATCAAAATGATTTCGCTGACCATCAAAATATTGCTGAAGTTGGGCAACACATTCTTTAAGATTCTTTGGAATTTTATTGGTAATTGTTCCTTCGCTCAAGATTGAAATTATGGAAATACCGGCTTCATCGCCAACAATTTTGGCAACGCCTAACGGTGTTTGAATAAAAGCTGTTTCCATTTGATAAAGGTAGCGTATACTTATTTAGAAAAGCTATAGATGTAGTCTTCTAATGCTTTTAACTCCTCATCGCTCATGCTTTTGGTGATGGCGAAATTGGTTTTCATTACTTCATATTGTGAAGGATCAACTATGGGGTCACTTTGTTCTTGTAGAAATGCTATGATGCTTCCTTTTTTGGTTTTATAGGTCTTGGCAATTTCCTCGAGGCTTGGTCCGATTATTTTTTGGTCGGGTTTGTGGCAGGCGATACAATTTCCTGCACCTTCAAAGAGTTGTTGTCCCGACACTTTTGCTGTTGTTTTATCCTTTGGTTTTCCAAAGTTTTCCTGACTTTCTTTTTTACAAGAAAATAAAGTACTAAATGTTAGTATGGTAACTAAATATTTATTTTTCATGGTTTACAAAAATTCAATACTTTTCCTTATTAGCCCCGATGGTAGTGACTACCTTGTAGTGCGAACAGCGGGAAAATGGCTAACTGATAATTCCCGAACCATTCGCTCCTATTTTTGGTTTAACAAAATGGCAGCTTCTTTGGCAAAATAAGTTGAAATCAAACTAGCTCCGGCGCGCTTAATGCACATTAATTGCTCCATCATGATTTTATCGTGGTCGAGCCAACCTCTTTCGGAAGCCGCTTTAATCATAGCGTATTCACCTGAAACGTGAAAAACCGTTACTGGAACATTCACGGCGTTTTTTACCTCGCGAACGATGTCAAGATAGGCAATTCCAGGTTTTACCATCACCATATCGGCGCCTTCTTCTACGTCCATAAGCGCCTCTTTGATGGCTTCTAGCCGGTTGGCATAATCCATTTGGTAGGTTTTTTTGTCTTTGGGAACCACTACATCAGCTTCTCTTGGTGCGCTATCTAAAGCATCACGGAACGGGCCATAAAATGCCGAAGCATATTTAGCCGAATAACTCATAATGCCCACATTTTGAAATCCGGCAGCATCAAGACCTTGACGCAAACGTAAAACTCTTCCATCCATCATGTCACTAGGCGCTACAAAATCGGCTCCCGCTTGCGCATGAGAAACAGCCATTTTTACTAAAGCTTCGTTGGTTGCATCGTTGGCAATGTCGCCATTTTCAATAATTCCGTCATGACCATAAATGGAATATGGATCTAAAGCGACATCAGGCATTACAATCATTTCTGGGCAAGCGGATTTGATGGCTTTGATGGCGCGTTGCATTAATCCGTTAGGGTTCCATGCTTCTTTACCTGTATTGTCTTTTAGGCTTTCATCCACTTTTACATAAATGTTTACAGCACGAATGCCTAATGCAAAAAGTTCTTTAACTTCTTCTACCGTTAAATCAATCGAACGACGAAAAATGCCCGGCATGGAAGGGATTTCAAATTTATAGTTTTCACCTTCTGCGATAAACATAGGAAACATAAAATCACTTGGACTTAAGGTGGTTTCGCGCACTAGAGAACGAATGCTTTCGTTAACGCGTAATCTTCTGCCTCTTTGTAATGGGAACATATTATTTATTTTTAAATTAAATCCAATCAATTGGATTTTCTAATATTTTAAGTAGTTTTTCTTCTTCGCTTCCTGCTTCCGGATGATGGTCATAAACCCATTGTACATGTGGTGGTAAACTCATCAAAATGCTTTCAATTCTGCCGTTGGTTTTTAAGCCAAATAAGGTGCCTTTGTCATGCACCAAATTGAATTCGACATAACGCCCGCGACGGATTTCTTGCCAAGTTTTTTGTTCAGCTGAATACGGCAAATCTTTTCTTCTTTCTACAATGGGTACATAAGCTTCGCAGAAACTGTTGCCCACTTCTGAAACAAAATTAAACCAATCTTCCATTTTCATGGTTTCTGATTCTTTGCAATAATCAAAGAACAACCCGCCAATGCCACGTGCTTCGTTACGATGTGCGTTCCAAAAATAAGAGTCGCATTGTTTTTTATATTTAGGATAAAAATCTGGAGAATGCTTGTCGCATGCACTTTTGCAAGTTTGATGAAAATGAATGACATCTTGTTCAAACAAATAATACGGTGTTAAATCTTGCCCGCCACCGAACCATTGATTAATACTATTTCCTTGATCATCATACATTTCAAAATAGCGCCAATTAGCATGAACTGTTGGTACCATTGGGCTTTTGGGGTGAATGACTAAACTCAATCCGCAGGCAAAAAAATCGGCTTCTCCTACACCAAACATTTTTTGCATGGTATCGGGCAATTTGCCATGTACAGCAGAAATGTTGACACCTCCTTTTTCGAAGACGGCTCCATTTTCAATCACTCTAGTTCTTCCACCACCTCCTTCTTCACGATTCCAAAGATCTTCTCGAAATTTGGCTACACCGTCTATAGCTTCCAGTTGAGAAGTGATTTGGTCTTGGAGATTTAATATGTAATGATAAAATTTATCTTTCATTATAGTAATCTGATTTGAGCAATCCGAAATAAACAACATCTTCTAAAATCCCTTCGTGGTTTTTAAATTCTTCTCGCAAAATTCCTTCTTGTTGAAAGCCATGTTTTAAGGCAATTTGTTGACTGCCTTTGTTTATTTTTGAAGTACAGATAAACACTTTGTTTAGCTTTAATTGATTGAAACAAAATTCAATAGTTTGTGAAATAGCCCCAGAAATAATACCTCTTCCTTCATATTCAGCATCAATAAAATAGGCCAATTCACATTTTCGAATGTCCATTTTAATATTTTTTATAAAAACGTATCCAATCAAAATATGGGTTTCTGTATTTCTGATATAAAAATAATATCCTTCATTATCCTTCTCTCTTTGAATATTGAATCCTATGAAACCAATCGTTTTGTCTAAATCCAAACAATTCGAAATCGTAACTGGAAATGTTTTCTCAATGTGACTTTTATTTTTCACTATGAGGTCAAAAAACTCTTCGGGAAGAATATTTTGAATCGATTCTATTTTCCAATTTTCAAATTTCATTATTGTTTGTATTCTTTCACTGCTTCGATAAAAGCTTTGGCATGGTCTACCGGAATGTTTGGTAAAATACCATGGCCTAAGTTTACGATGTAATTATCTTTTCCGAATTCGTCTATCATTTGATGCACCATTTTTTTAATGGTTGGAATTGGAGAAAGTAATCTTGATGGGTCAAAATTTCCTTGTAACGTAATTTTTCCACCTGATAAATAACGAGCATTTCTGGCTGAACAAGTCCAATCAACTCCTAAGGCAGAAGCTTTAGATTTTGCCATATCATTCAAAGCAAACCAGCAACCTTTACCAAACACAATTACTTTGGTTTCTTCAGCTAAGGCTTCTACAATTTGATTAATGTATTGCCAAGAGAATTCTTGATAATCAACTGGAGAAAGCATCCCTCCCCAGGAATCAAAAATCTGAATGGCATTACAACCAGCTTTTACTTTTTCTTTTAGATATAAAATGGTCGTATCGGTGATTTTTTGAAGCAAAGTATGTGCGGCTACTGGATTGGAGAAACAAAATCCTTTGGCAGTGTCAAAACTTTTTGACCCTTTACCTTCAACGGCATAACAGAAGATTGTCCAAGGAGAACCGGCAAAACCAATCAACGGCACCTCATCGTTTAGCATTTCTTTGGTTAGTTTAATGGCATCAAAAACATAGCCTAGCGTTTCATTTACATCGGGAACAAAAACCTGATTCACTTGTTCCATGGTCCGAATTGGGTTTGGAATTATAGGTCCCAAATTATCTTTGAGTTCAACATGAATTCCCATAGCTCTTGGCACAACAAGAATATCAGAAAATAAAATAGCAGCATCAGGCTTAACAATTCGGATGGGTTGTACCGTGATTTCGGCAGCTAATTCAGGCGTTTCACAACGGGTAAAGAAATCGTATTTGTCGCGCAAAGCTCTGAATTCTGGCAAATATCTTCCTGCCTGACGCATCATCCAAACGGGCGGTCGTTCAACGGTTTCGTTATTTAAGGCTCTTAAAAAAAGGTCGTTTTTAATCATTTTATTTTTTATAATATTCTAAACATTTTATAATGGTACTTTCTATTGTGGGTTGATTTGCAATAATAATATTGGGTGTAGCATATTTCAAAGCTTCTGCAGTAGTATTGCCTATGCAAAAACAAATTTCGTCTTCAATTCGGTTTTCTTGCATATAACTTTCAGCGCCTGAAGGGCTAAAAAAAAGAACACCATTTGGTTGAATTTCTATTTTATGGGAAGTCAAAAGCGTTTCATAAACAATTATTTCTTCCCAATTAATTTTAGCCAATGTCATCGAATCAGGTAAAATATCACGGCGTAGATTTCCACTAAAAAAAGTAAAACTGTTATTCATATAATTGTTACAAATTATTGAAGCTAATTCTGCCGCATATTCCGAATGAGCTTCTATTATAAAACCGTTTTCTTCAAGTAATGCTTTTGTTTTACTACCAACACAAAAACATTTTTTTGTTTTTATTTTAGCAATATCATTATTTAAAAGAACACTATCTACCGCATTTTGACTTGTGAAAATAAGGTAATCATTTATGGTTTTAATCTCAAAATCTTTGTTTTTAACCGCAATAAAATCTTCCTCAACAACTATAAAATTCGCGCTCAACAATTGTTGCTTTTGTTTTTCTAAAAGCTTTTTGGTTGACACTATGCGAATTTGATTTTCCATCACTAGTTTACATTCGGTTTAAGATGTTTTCTTAGTTCATTCATGATTTCATTACCTCCATTTTCAAGAATTTCCTGAGCAGCATGAAACCCTGTTTTTTTCCATTCTTCAATTGGAACTAATTTATTGACTTCTATTTTTTGCTTTCCGTCTAATGACAATAATACGCCTTGAAATTTTATTACATCATCACTCTCATTATATTTGGCTAAAGCACCAATCGGAGCGGTACATCCCCCTTCTAATGTTCTCAAAAATTGCCTTTCGATAAAGGTGCAAATTTCGGTTTCTATATCATTTAATTGAGATACTGCATCAATAGTAAAATTGTCATTTCCCATGGCCACCACTATCATGGCCCCTTGAGCTGGGGCTGGAATCATCCAATCTAAATCGATAAAAGTTTCGGGTTTCAGGTTGATTCTTTCTAAGCCGGCTGCAGCAAATACAGCTCCGCTCCAATTATTGTCTTTCAATTTTTGCATGCGTGTATTAACGTTTCCACGCAAATCTACAACAGTGTGATTGGGATACTTATTCAGCCATTGAGCTTGTCTACGTAGACTTCCTGTTGCAATAATTCCGTTACTTTCTAAAAATTCTAAATTCCCTTTATGAACTAAAATGTCTAATACGTTCGCTCTTTCTAAGACAGCAGCTTGCACAATACCAATTGGCAGAGCCGTTGGCACATCTTTCATCGAATGCACAGCAATATCCACTTGCCCATTAATCATGGCTATATCTAACGTTTTGGTGAATATTCCGGTGATGCCGAGTTCGTATAAAGGTTTGTCGAGAATGATATCGCCTTGTGATTTAACTGCCACGATTTCGGTTTTATAGCCTAAATCGTTTAGTTTTTTTTGAACGGTATGGGCTTGCCAAAGTGCGAGTTCGCTATCGCGAGTTCCTATGCGTATGATTTTTTCAGTCACTTTGCTGTTTTGTTTTATACTAAAGTCGCTAAGTAAGACAACAATTAAAAGAATGATTTTTCTTGGTCTAATTGAAAAACTTTTTCAATCCATTCTATTCCTTCATCCATAGAGTCGCCGTCTTTTAAATGGTTTACAAAATGGTTAGTGATTTTTTGAATGATTCGGTTGCTGATTAATTCAGCTTGCTCTTCATCGAAATTGGATAGCTTTTTACGTTGTACATTTAATTCGCCTTCCTTTATCGAATTTAGTTTTTCTTTTAAAGCTTGAATGGTTGGTGCAAATTTTCGGTTTTTCATCCACTCGATAAATTCCTCTTTGATTTCTTCAATAATTTCTTCAGCGGCAGGAATGTGTAGTTTACGATTTTCTAAAGTTTCATCAGTCATTTGAGAAAGATGGTCTAAGTGAATCAAAGTCACTTCATTTATTTCTTTCACATTTTCATGCACATTTTTAGGAATCGATAAATCTAAAATCAACAATGGTTTTTTTAAATTTAAAATTGCCTTATCTATGGTTGGATTTTGCGCGCCAGTTGCTACTACAACCACATCTGCTTTTTGCAATTCTAGTTGTAAATCGGCATAATCTTTAACCACTAAATCCAGTTTTTGCGCTAACTTTTCGGCTTTATCTTTAGTTCTATTGATTAAAGTAATTTGTTCGTGTTTGGTGTGTTTTACCAAATTTTCGCAAGTGTTTCGGCCGATTTTTCCAGTGCCAAAAAGCAAAATATTTTTATTGGCAATGTCTTCCACGTTTCTAATAATATATTGCACCGATGCAAATGAAACCGAAGTGGCCCCTGAAGAAATCTCTGTATCTGTTTTTATTTTTTTACTGGCTTGAATAACAGAATTCACTAATCTTTCCAAAAAAGCATTCACCAAACCGTTTGATTTGCTTTCGTTAAAAGCAGTTTTGATTTGACTAATGATTTCAAAATCACCTAAAATCTGACTGTCTAAACCGGTTCCTACACGAAACATATGGTTTATCGCTTCCTGATTTTTATAAATATAAGCCACTTCCTGAAATTCAGGAACTGTTCCTTGACTATTTTCACAAATTAATTTGATTAATTCGTAGGGATGGTTGGCGAAACCATAAATTTCGGTTCGGTTACAGGTGGAAGTAACGATTAAGGCTTCAATTCCTTCCGCTTCGGCTTGCATCAAAAGAGTTGCTTTGGCTTTAGCATCTAAACTGAACTTTCCTCTAATCTCAGCATCTGCTTTTTTATAACTTAATCCAACGGCGTAAAAAGAAGTGTGTTTCGTCATATTAAAATTTTCCATATCCTACTTTCCTTAAAAAGTTAAACAAAATTATCACTATCCTTTTTATAAAAGTAACGCTTGAGGGACTTTTTGTGTCGCTCTGAGATATTTTATAGTGTAAATATCTTTTTAGCGTTATTTATCATAAATTTGCAATGAAATCAAGTACTCACAAATTTTTTATATAGATTCATTCTAAATAATAATTTTGCTTGGCATCTCAATCATGTCCAAAAAAATGTCGCTATGGGTTCTCAGGAAATAATAACAATTGAAAATGACTTTACCCTAATTAGGTTTCAAAACGATGAAAATGAAAATTTTCACGTAAAAAAGCACATCCAGCAAGGGCTTATCCAATTTCACTTTGGCATCAAAGGCAAAGCAAAATTCGTTTTTAATGAAGGTACTTATGCTTTAGATTTGAATGAAGAAAAGTCTTTATTGTTCTACAATCCTCAAAAAGAATTGCCTTTAGATTTGGAATTAGCGCCTAATTCTTGGGTGATATCGGTTATTGTTTCTATCCAAAAGTTCCATTCTTTGTTTACTAATCAAGCGAATCATATTCCGTTTCTTAGTCCGGAGAACAACGATAAAAAATATTATAAAGAAGAGAATGTCAGTCCGTCAATGGCTATTGTTTTGAGTCAAATGTTTCATTACACACTTAATCCTTCTATAAAAAATTTGTACTATAAAGGCAAAGGCTATGAGTTGTTGAGTTTGTATTTTAACCGAAATGAGGACCCAAATGCAGAGCAATGTCCATTCCTTATTGATGAAGACAATGTGATGAAAATAAAAAAAGCCAAAGAAATCATCATCGCCAACATGACAGAACCGCCTGGTTTACAAGAACTGGCTGATGAAATTGGGTTGAATTTGAAAAAACTAAAAATGGGTTTCAAGCAAATTTATGGCGACACCGTTTATGGCTTTTTATTCGATTATAAAATGGATTATGCAAGGCGTTTATTGGATTCTGGTTCCTATAATGTAAATGAAGTTGGATTGAAAATAGGTTACAGCACCGGAAGCCATTTCATTGCTGCTTTCAAGAAAAAATTTGCAACGACTCCCAAAAAATATTTAATGTCTATCAATCAAAATACTGGGTAACATCAATCTCGTGTATGCGAGTATCAATAAAAAATTAAATGCAACCAAAGCCAAAAAAGAAGTTTTATTACTTTTAAAAAATTAAAATTGCCAAAATGAAAGGAGTATTATTAGTTAATTTAGGCTCGCCTGAAAGCCCAACACCAAAAGACGTAAAGCCTTATTTAGATGAATTTTTAATGGATAAATACGTGATTGACGTACCATTTTTATTGCGTGCCTTGTTAGTTCGAGGTATTATTTTACAAACCCGACCTAAGAAATCAGCTCATGCCTATAGCCAAATTTGGACAGATGAAGGTTCTCCTCTAATTGTGTTTTCCAAAAAAATGCACCAAAAAGTAGAAAAACTTGTTGATGTCCCTGTAGCTTTAGCTATGCGCTATGGCTCTATGTCTATTCAAAAAGGATTACAAGAACTAAAAGACAAAGGTGTAACTGAAGTGATGTTATTGGCTTTATATCCGCAATATGCGATGGCATCCACCACTACTATATGGGCATTGGCTGACGAATTGCAAAAATCGCATTTCCCAGAAATGACAATAACCAAGGTTCCTGCTTTTTACAACAAACCCGATTTTATAAAAACCTTAGCCCATTCCATCAAAAAACATTTGGAAGGGTTTGAATATGATCATTTATTGTTTTCTTATCATGGTATTCCGAAACGTCATATTCGCAAGACGGATGTCACCAAATCACATTGTACTATTGACAATAAATGTTGTGTAACCGCTTCTCCAGCGCATGAATTTTGCTACCGTCATCAATGTTATGAAACCACAAGACAAGTGGTTGAATTACTTGGCATTCCAGAAGGAAAATACAGTCAAACTTTCCAATCACGCTTGGCGGGAGACAAATGGCTCACTCCTTATACCGATGTTGAAATCAATTTAATGCCCGAAAAAGGCATTAAAAAATTAGCAGTAGTAACTCCAGCTTTTGTGTCGGATTGTTTAGAAACTTTGGAAGAAATTGCCATGCGTGCTAACGAAGATTTCAAAGAACATGGAGGCGAAGAATTCTTTGCTGTTCCTTGTTTAAACGATGATGACGAATGGTGTCAAGTGGTTGCCAATTGGGTTAAAGATTGGGCTAAATAAAAATTATGGAATTCTACAACTACATAAAATCATTGCACCTCATTTTTGTAATCACTTGGTTTGCAGGATTGTTTTATATTGTTCGTTTGTTTGTGTACCAAATTGAAGCTAATGACAAACCCTCTCCCGAGAAGGAAATTTTGCAAAAGCAATACAAAATCATGACCTATCGCTTGTGGTATATCATCACTTGGCCGAGTGCGGTTTTGGCAACAATTTTTGCTATTTGGTTATTGTGGTTAATGCCGGTGTGGTTGCAAATGCCTTGGATGCATGTCAAATTAGGATTTGTAGTTTTATTATTTGCCTATCATTTCAAATGCCACCAAATATATAAGCAGTTACAAAATGATGATGTAAAGTATACCTCTAACTTTATGCGATTATGGAATGAAGGAGCAACTATTATCCTTTTTGCAGTGGTTTTTTTAGTAATTTTAAAGAATGCTTTCAACTGGATTTATGGTGTAATCGGAATCATTTTGTTTTCGGTTTTAATTATGTTAGGCTTTAAATTTTATAAACGAATTCGAGAAAAAAACAATTCCTAAACCATGCTTAACGGTTTCAAAATGTCAATGCTGTCACTCCGAATCAGGATTTTCCTGTCGATGATTATATTGATTGTGATTGCATCTGTTTTAATGGCTTCCATTTCTATTATTCAATTTAAAAATGAAGCTAAAGAATACCATCAAGAGCGTTTAGACCGAAAAGAAAATGCCATAAAAGAACACATCAATTATGTGCTTTCTACCACAACATATCCCTTAACGCAAGCTAATTTGCCATTAATATTTAAAGACAAAATTCACGAACTAGCCGACATTCATAATGTAGATATCAATATTTATTCGCTTAAAGGAAAATTACTTAAATCTTCTAAAGCCACGTTTTCTGTAGATAAAGTAGCACCGCCAATACCAAAATACGTTATTAACTTAGTAGAATCTTCGGTTGAGAAAAGATATGTTGACATCAAAAATGTGAATGGTTCTAAAAATCGCTCCTCCTACAGTCAAATAAAAGACGATAAATTCAAACCTCTTGGAATTCTCAATATTCCTTATGTTGAAGACGATGGCTTTTATGAAAATGAATTGCAACAATTTTTGTTACGCCTAAGCCAAGTATATTCATTTATGTTATTAGTGGCATTTGCTTTAGCATACTTTCTTTCAACCTATATAACAAAATCGTTAAAAACAATATCCGATAAAATCAACGAAACAAGTTTGAATCAAAAGAACGAGAAAATTGTAATTGAGGCCAATAGTAAAGAAATCAATTTATTGATTAAAGCATACAACGGTATGGTTGATAAACTGGAAGAAAGCGCAACTAAACTAGCGCAAAGTGAGCGTGAACAGGCTTGGCGTGAAATGGCCAAACAAGTGGCACATGAAATCAAAAATCCATTGACACCTATGCGCTTAACAGTACAAAGTTTTCAAAGAAAATTTGATGCAAATGATCCTGAGTTGAAGCAAAAACTGAACGATTATTCTAAAACATTAATTCAGCAAATTGATACTATGAGTGCTGTGGCTTCTGCTTTTTCTAACTTTGCTTCAATGCCAGCACAACAAAACGAAACACTTAATGTGGTGCAAGTAATAGATTTGGCATTGGATATTTTTAATGAAGAATTTATCTCTTTTGAAAGCAACAACAATTATATTGTGACCAAACTCGATCGAACACAATTAATTCGAATTATTACCAATTTAGTTAAAAACGCTATTCAATCCATCCCCGAAGAACAAGAAGAAAAAAGTGTGGTCATTTCAGTAAATGAAATCGAAAACAATGTAATTATTAAAGTAAAAGATAATGGTATCGGCATTGAGCCCGAACATATAGAACATGTTTTTGAACCCAAGTTTACTACCAAAACTAGCGGTATGGGATTGGGACTAGGAATTATTAAAAACATTATAGAAAATTACAAAGGAACTATTACTTTTGAAACAGAACTCGGGAAAGGTTCAACATTTATTGTATCCCTTCCTATTGTCAAATAAAAACACAACCTATGAACTTCGAAAATATCCTTGTTGCACTAGAAAATGGCATTGGACTAATTACCATTAATCGTCCAACCAAATTAAACGCACTTAATAAAGCCACTATTCAGGAATTACATAATGCTTTAGAAAGTCTTGATGCTAGCGAAGATGTTAGAGTTATTATTGTTACTGGTGAAGGTGAAAAAGCCTTTGTAGCTGGTGCCGATATCTCGGAATTTGCCAATTTTTCTATAGAAGAAGGAGCGCAATTAGCAGCACAAGGACAAGAATTGTTATTCGATTTTGTCGAAAATTTAAAAACTCCAACCATTGCTGCTGTAAACGGATTTGCATTGGGTGGCGGATTAGAATTGGCTATGGCATGTCATTTCAGAATTGCTTCCGATAATGCCAAAATGGGTTTACCCGAAGTATCACTTGGCGTTATTCCAGGTTATGGTGGAACACAAAGATTGCCACAATTAATTGGAAAAGGGCGCGCGATGGAAATGATCATGACCGCTGGAATGATAACTGCGGAAGAAGCTTTTCGTGCTGGGTTGGTGAATCATGTGGTACCTCAAGGCGAACTTTTAGACTTTACTAAAAACTTAGCGCAACGCATAATGAAAAATTCACCAGCCGCTATTGGGAAAGCTATAAAAGCTATAAATGCTAATTTCAAAGATGGCATCAACGGCTACGAAACCGAAATCAGAAACTTTGGAAAATGCTTTGGTACCGAAGATTTTAAAGAAGGAACTACCGCATTTTTAGAGAAAAGAAAAGCCAATTTTACTGGAAAATAAAAGATCCAGATTGGTTAATTAACGTTCTCCTTCCCATTCAGCATAAAACTGCGATAGGAAATTTTCCATGTATTGATGTCTTGCTTCTGCTATTTTTTTACCTTTATCGGTGTTCATTTTATCTTTTAACAACAATAATTTTTCGTAGAAATGATTAAGCGTTGGCGATTCTGTGTTTTTGTATTCTTCCTTGCTCATCTTGAGATTTGGCTGAATAGCAGGATTGTAAAGCGCTCTATTTTTAAATCCTCCATAATTAAATGTGCGAGCTATACCTATTGCACCAAGCGCATCTAAACGGTCAGCATCTTGAACGATTTCCAACTCTTTCGAATTAAACTTTCTTTCAAAATTTCCACCCTTAAACGAAATATTTTCGATGATGTTAATGACATGGGCTATTGTAATTTCATCAACTTTTTCATTTTCTAGAAAAGCTCTAGCAATTTTTGGGCCCAGTGTTTCATCTCCATCATGAAATTTACTATCGGCAATATCATGAAGTAAAGCTCCTAGCTTAACAATGGTTAAATCACAATCGTTACCGTCGGCAATTAAAATTGCATTTTTATAAACACGTTCAATATGAAACCAATCATGTCCGCCTTCGGCATTTTCTAATTGTTGTCTAACAAATTGTATTGTTTTATCTATGATGGTCATATTAATTTAAAAAAAATCCTTTCGGATTGGGAAAGGATTGGTTTGTATTTATTTTATCAAGGCGGGTTGCACCCAAGAGAATAATTTTTCTTCTGCCGGAACCACCATTCGCTCAGCAATTCTGGTCATTCTAGCTGGTAATCTCAATAAATAATCACGGGCTTTTTCGGCTTCATCTGTTAGGTTGGCCAATTTGTCTATTTCCCATTTAACATTCAATTTATCTAAAATATCAACATAGTCAAGCGCTGTATAAACACCTATTCTTTGTGCTGATTCAGAAAATTTCTCAAATGCAGAACCTATACTTTCTCCAGATTCACGAATCAAGTTTGCTGGCATAGTGATTTTTTTCTTCATCATGTATTCAAATGCCAACAACATCTCGCTTGGATCTATTTTGAAAATTCGAGTTACAAATTCGCTATATGCCAAATGATGACGCATTTCATCACCTGCAATGATTTTACAAATCTTAGATAATTTATTATCACCGTATTTTTTTGCCAATTGTGCTACTCGATTGTGTGACACATAAGTTGCCAATTCTTGAAAACTAGTAAAAACAAAGTTTTTATAAGGATCTCTTCCAGTTCCTGGATCGAATCCATCATTGATTAAATGCTGAGTTGTGATTTCTACTTCACGCATGTTTACGCGACCCGATAAATACAAGTATTTATTTAATAAATCCCCGTGACGGTTTTCTTCACCGGTCCATAAACGCAACCATTTGGCCCAACCATTATCTCCATTCTCTGTTTTTTGATTCACGCCTTCTACATCCATTAACCAGGATTCATAAGTAGGCAATGCCTCTTCTGTTATAGTGTCACCTACAAGGGCAACCCAAAAATCATAGGGTAAATCTTTTGCTATTTCACGTAATTCTGTAACTTCTTCAAAAAAGTTTTCTCCTTCTGAATTGGGTAATAAGTCACTTGGCTGCCAAATTTTTTCTACTGGAATTAAGTATTCATCAACAAAGTTGTTAATGTCTTTTTCCAAAAATTGCATGACTTCGAGCCTTAAATTTTTTTGAGGCATTTTTTAATTTTTAATTGATTGTTTAACCGCTTTTTCGGTCTTCTCCATCAACTCTTCAAATGAAAAGGCTGAAACAGCTAATGGTTTATGAATGATAAATTGCAGCTTGTTTCCTAATCCCATGGGGAAGGCTCCAAATTTAACCATTTTCCACGAATTATTAATAGTAATTGGCACAACATAAGCAGAAGGTGCGTATTTACATAGGATTTTTAAGCCATTTTGGGCAAATTCTTTAGGAATTCCGTTTTTACTTCTTGTGCCTTCGGGGAAAATTACCGCTGATCTTTTGTGCTTTTCTATATATTCTGATAATCCTTTAATTAGCGGGATAGCTTGTTTAGAATCATTTCTATCGATAAGGACGGATCCTCCGTGTCTTAAATTATACGAAACGCTAGGTATTCCTTTCCCTAATTCTTTTTTGCTAACAAATTTAGCATGAAATCTTCGTAAATACCAAATAATACCAACGATGTCATACAAACTTTGATGATTGGCTACAAAAATTATTGGCGCACCTTTTGGAATAGAATCTATATTCTCAAAAGTATATGAAGTCCCTAAAATATTTGTGCATTTTGACAAAAAAAAATTTAAATAATCTACACTTTTCTTATGTGCTTCATAACCAAAAAAAGTAAAACAAAACCACTGAATGGGATGGAAAACAAACAATGTTAAAATAAAACAAAAATAAAATAAGATTGATATTGGATACGAAATAAGCTTTTCCATAACATAAAAATAGAAGACAAAAATAGAAAATAAATTTGTCATATAGATTGTTTATAATTCTTATAAATTGAGATGGATTTACATGAAAAAAAGGTTTATTTTTATGCCACAAAATTTTTACAACATGAGTTCAGAAAAAGAAGCAAAATTAAAAGCATTACAATTAACACTAGATAAATTAGATAAAGCTTACGGCAAAGGAACCGTAATGAAAATGGGGGACAAAGCCGTAGAAGAAGTAGAAATTATTCCTTCAGGTTCGCTTGGTTTAGATTTAGCCTTAGGAGTAAATGGGTATCCAAGAGGAAGAGTTATTGAAATATATGGACCCGAATCATCAGGTAAAACCACTTTAACATTGCACGCTATAGCCGAAGCACAAAAAGCGGGTGGAATAGCAGCGTTTATTGATGCAGAACATGCTTTCGATAGAAATTATGCTGAGAAATTAGGCGTAGACATCGAAAACTTAATTATTTCACAACCTGATAATGGCGAGCAAGCCTTGGAAATTGCTGAAAACCTTATCCGTTCAGGGGCTATAGATATAGTAGTTATTGACTCTGTAGCTGCATTAACTCCAAAAAGTGAGATTGAAGGTGAAATGGGCGATTCTAAAATGGGATTACATGCTCGTTTAATGTCACAGGCTTTAAGAAAATTAACTGGTGCCATTAGCAAAACTCATTGTACTGTTTTCTTTATCAACCAATTGCGAGAGAAAATTGGCGTAATGTTTGGTAATCCTGAAACCACAACTGGAGGTAATGCCTTGAAATTTTATGCTTCCGTTCGTTTAGATATTCGTCGTTCATCACAAATCAAAGATGGTGAAAATGTTATTGGAAACAGAACGAAAGTAAAAGTGGTAAAAAACAAAGTGGCTCCACCATTCAAAACTGCAGAATTCGATATAATGTATGGCGAAGGAGTTTCTAAAACCGGAGAAATACTTGATTTAGCTGTAGAATTTGAAATTATCAAAAAAGCAGGTTCTTGGTTTAGTTATGGAGATACCAAATTAGGACAAGGACGAGACGCGGTAAAAGTCTTAATTAAAGACAATCCTGAATTGGCCGATGAATTGGAACAAAAAATAAAAGATCTTATAAAAGAAAATAATGCCTAAAACAACAAACCCGAAAATTTCGGGTTTTTTTATTACCTTAACGCAACCTATTTAAGATATAGTCATCCATAAGCAAAGTCAATTTATATCATGAAAAAAATAATCCCTTTAATAGCCTTGTTTTTTATTTTTAATTCTTGTTCCACTGATAATGGTGATAATTATTTATTTGAATTATTACCAACTGAAAGTGTTGACATTCCTTCCGAATTTACCATGGGTAATACCTATCCAATTACTATACATTACAAAAGACCAACGACTTGCCATTATTTCAACACTATTTACTATAAAAAAGGTAATGGTAGTGAAAGTAATGTAAGAACCATAGCTGTTGAAGATGCAGTAGCACAAAGAAACAATTGTCAAGAATTAACGAATGAAATGGCTACCTATACTTTTAACTTTTTAGTAACAGGAAATGGCTCTTACATATTTAAGTTTTGGCAAGGTAAAGATACTGATGGAAATAATATTTATTTAGAATTTGAAGTCCCAGTAACAAATTAAATAGCCAATCAAATTAAAAAAATTGGATTTAAATCAACTCATAAATGATTGCAATAAAAACGAACGAAAAGCACAAGAACAGTTATATCGATTATACTCGCCAAAACTGTTTGCTGTTTGCTTAAAGTATTCTCGTAATTATACTGAGGCTCAAGACAATTTACAGGATGGGTTTTTAATTATATTTAATAAAATTGAACAGTTTTCATTTAAAGGTTCTTTTGAAGGTTGGTTAAAAAGAATTATGATAAACAATGTATTACAACAATACAGAAACCAAACCTTTTTAAGTATTGTAAATGAAGAAATTGAAGACGATTATGAAATTGATCTTGATGATGAAAGTATTTCACTTGATTTTTTATTAAAAATCATTCAAGAATTACCAGACAGGTATCGATTAGTATTTAATCTTTATGTACTCGATGGATATTCACATCAAGAGATTGCTGAAATGCTCAGTATCAACATCGGCACCTCAAAATCAAATTTGGCTCGTTCTAAAATGATTTTAAAAAACAAAATAGAACAATACAAAAACGAAGAAAACAAAACTTTTCCTTCTGCAAAATGAGTGAAAGAAAAAATATAGATAGACTTTTTCAAGAAAGATTCGAAGATTTCGAAGCGACTCCTATGGAATCTGCTTGGTCAAATATTGAAGCAAAGTTGGATGAAAAGAAAAAAAGAAGAATTATTCCTTTTTGGTGGAAACTTACAGGAGTAGCGGCTGTATTTTTGATTGGTCTATTGCTAGTTATGCCAGGGTTACAGCCTGAAATTAAAACAAAAAATGCGGTTGTAATTGAAACAAATGCGAAGGATACAGAAGCACCTGAAATAATAAAAAATACTAAAAAAAATAGCGACAATGTCAAACCAGATATTAAAGACAATTCGGAAACGTTGTTCAATAATTCAGCTATAAAAGAAAAAAATAATGTTGCTGAAAAGAAAATCAATAATGCTTCTGAAGAAAAAAATAAAACAAGAATTGTTTCTCAATCTACACAAACAAAGGTTGCCCAAAACAAAACAAAAACAAGTCGTTTATTGAATGAAAGATGTGAAGAAAAGCATATTAACAATTGGGAGAATAATTCTCTCATAACTGAAAAATCAAGTCAAATAGCTGATTCTGATCAAAATAAAAACATTATTCAAACAGATAATAATTTAACCAAAAACAATTCATCTCCAATTAATAAATCTATAAATCTAGATGAATTAAAAGACGCTACTAATGCAAACTCAAAAATTGTAACAACTGAAAAGAAAGTTAATGACACCACTAAAATTAATGGTGTTACTACGAATGCTCTGGAAGAATTGCTTAATGAAAAAGAAAGCAAAACAAAGCAGAAATCAAAAGAAAGCAGGTGGCTGATTGCCTCAAATGTTACCCCTGTTTTCTTAGGTTCTGTTACCAATGGGTCTCCTATTGACCCTTCTTTTGAGGATAATTCAAAAACATACAATACAAGTTTCAGTTTCGGAGTGGGAGTATGTTATGCTTTAAATAACAAATATTCCGTTCGAACAGGTATCAATAAAATGTCGTTTGATTATAACACTAATGGGATTGCTTTCTATGCGAGTATTGATTCAAATACCATAACAAATATATCTGCATCAGCAAATAACACCCCAATAATAGTTGAAGATGCCAATCAAATTAATAACGCCCTATTGCCTTTTGAAAATGATTTAATAAATAAAAACAAAGGTTATCTAAATCAAAAATTAGGCTATTATGAAGTCCCCCTAGAACTAACATATTCTTTGATTAATAAACGATTTGGTGTTAAAATTATTGGAGGAATAAGCACTTTTTTCTTAGACGAAAACAGTATAACTGCGGTTTCTGATACTTTTAGTACTGATTTAGGGAAAGCTAATAATTTAAACGATGTCCATTTCAGTACCAACCTTGGGTTTGGGTTGAAATATGGTTTTATGAAATCTTTTGAATTCAGTGTGGAGCCAACTATCAAGTACCAGTTAAACACTTTCAGCTCCAACTCAGGGAATTTCAAGCCCTATGTTTATGGAATATATAGTGGAATTAGTTATAAATTTTAGGTTAAATTATTTTAAAATTAGTTAAGTGGTGTTATTGCTTTCGAGTAATGACAGAAAAGAGTCCTAAAGTTTAGGGCTCTTTTTTATTAATTATAGGCTTGCAATTGATTTAAAATAACTTGTCTAACCTCGTCTTTTATTATTTTTTTATTGTTAGGATAATTTTTAACGTTAAAGAAGTGATGGATTTTTGCTCTCATTATACCAGGACATCCACTAAAAAAAGTATATGAAAACCGTTCTTTATTGTCAGCAAAAGTTAATGGCACTATGGGTAGTTCATGTTCAATTGCTAATCGAAATGCCCCATCTTTGAATTCGTCCAAAATAACGCTTTCATCAGGAACGCCTCCTTCTGGGAAAATACAAATGCTCAAACCTTGATTGATTCTGTTTTGAGCTCTTTCAAATACCGCCATACGACTTTTTGAACTACTTCGATCCACCAAAATACAGGTTCGTTTGTAGAAAAAACCAAATAAAGGGATGTTTACCAACTCTTTTTTACCTACAAAAACAAAAGGGTTTTTGATAACTGAAAGCATCAACATTATATCCGTCATCGAAGTGTGATTGGCTACAAACATATAACTTTTACCTTCCTCAATCTCTTCTTCTGTTTCCAGTTTAACATAAAATCCCATACCCAATAGGATAAATTTGGCCCAAATTCTTGCCATAACAAAAAAATAAGGATACCATTTTTCTGAAAGGATGGATATGAAAAGAAACGGGAACATTACTATAATGGGAATCGCCATCAAAATGTAAAACCAAATGCGATACATTGTCCAAAAAATAATTTTCAATACTCTCATAGTGTCAAATGTAATGAAAGGTGTGTAATTTTTAATACAAAGGTTTAACTTTGCGATTAGAAAAATTTTGAAAATGTCAAAAATATTAACCGGAATCCAAAGCACAGGAACGCCTCATCTAGGAAATTTATTAGGTGCCATTATTCCTGCTATTGAATTATCCAAAAGCCCTTCCAATGAATCATTTTTGTTTATCGCCGATATGCATTCGGTTACCCAAATAAAAAATGGTGATGAACTTCGTCAAAACACATATAGTACAGCCGCAGTTTGGTTAGCCTGTGGTTTGGATGTAAATAAAGTAATTTTTTACCGTCAAAGTGATGTGCCGCAAACAGCTGAATTGTCTTGGTATTTGACCTGCTTTTTTCCTTATCAGCGTTTAACATTAGCCCACTCTTTCAAAGATAAAGCTGATCGTTTGGAAGATGTGAATTCTGGCATTTTTGTGTATCCTATGCTTATGGCTGCAGATATTTTACTGTATGATGCCGAGTTTGTTCCTGTTGGAAAAGACCAGATGCAACACATCGAATTTACTCGTGATGTTGCGTCTAGATTCAATCATCGTATGGGTGAAACTTTTGTAATTCCAGAAGGAAAAATTAAAGAAGAAACCATGTACGTTCCCGGAACAGATGGCTTAAAAATGAGTAAATCACGTGGCAATATCATTAACATTTTCTTGGATGATAAAGGCTTACGCAAGCAAATCATGAGCATAGAAACCGATAGTACTCCTCTTGAAGAACCTAAAAATACGGATACTTGCAAAATATTTGGCATTTATAAATTAATTGCTAGTTCTGATCAGATTGCAGAAATGAAAACTAAATATGCTAACATCAATAGAGACTTTGGTTATGGTCATGCCAAGCAAGCTTTATATGAGCTTATTCTTGAAAAATTCAAAACCGAAAGAGAAAAATATAATTACTATATGAGTAATCAAAATGAAGTTGATACCTTATTGAAACAAGGGGCTGCCAAAGCAGGAAATATTGCTAATGGTGTCTTAAAAAAAGTGAGGGAAAAATTGGGATTTGAATAAAATTTATACATTTGATAAAAATCTGTTTCTTATGAAAAAATCTGTTTTCATCATTTTAATGTCGCTTTTTGTTGTTACTACTTATGCACAAGATGATATTAAATATACTGAAGTAAAAAGTGCTGAAATAAGTACTGTAATGGCCAAGGTTTACTCCATAAATTCTTTTGGTTTTAAAACCCATTTATTCAAAACCTGTGTGCTTAATTCTGATTTGGGATATAATAAAGATGAAAACCCTGAAGGAGCTAAGCAATTTTTATACATTTCCGATACCGAATTAGGAAAAGAAAAGACCACTAAATTGTATAAGGTTGAAAACCTCATTAACATTGAAGTTTTAGAAATAAATGAAGTTCCTGATGGATACGAAGTAAAATTAGCAAATGGTCCCCCTGAAGATAGAATAGAACAAACTTTTATTCTAAAAATAGCAGCAAAAAAATAATGCTGTTAATTTTAATAACTTAAAAAGTCTAGAGAAAACACATCTTTAGACTTTTTTTATTTAATTCATTTTAAAAGTGTCGTTTTTTAATGAAACTGTGGTGTCATTTATCAAACTATAATCCGTTCTTAAAATGGTCATTGTAGTTGGGAGTAATTCACTAAATCGGTATTCAATTATTGATTTGTTTCTAACAAAAATGTGATTGCTATTGGTTTGAAAAGAGGATAATTTTTTTCCTATATAAAAATTAAAAACACTTTTAGCATCTGTTTCTCTTGTAGTGACTTCTATAGTCTTGCCTGCTTTAATATAATAAGCTGCTTTCGGAATTTTCATTGTATCAAATAACCGTTGCATTTTCTAACAATATCATGTCAAAATTAGTATTGTTCTTGACTTTAATAAAGTTATTACTTTCCCCTTGAGGCGTGCTCTGATAAAATGTTTCAAAAGGGTTTTCTCCTGTTTTTAAATTATCTAAAGTGGTCAATTGCTTTATTTCATCTTTATTATAAGCTGCCAAAAAAACGAAGAAACTATCAATTCTAAATTTCATATCTGTATAATAGCGATCTATTTTTCGTGGTTCCGATTTGTACTCGATTGGCATATCATTATTCGTATTGTAATTATTAAAGTATTTCAACTCTTTAACAAATAAAGCTACTCGAAAGGAAACAAAAATAAATACCACTAAATAGATTAAATTATATTTAACCTTTTTGGATAAGAAAGGGCTAGCTTTTACTTCAGAAGAAAATTTATTACCATTAATCAATTGACCTAATTCCTCGTCAATAGCCACAAAATTATTCAAGGCAATAAAAGATTTTCCTGCCATTTCTGACCCCGAATCCTGTTCGTAAATAGCCATAAGTAACTTTAAAACATCCTTTACTTTTTCTTCAATCTCAGGAGTTTTAATATGATTCAAAAACACATAAAAATCAGCTTCTTTCAAAAATAAAATTTTCGAAAAGTCGCCAAATGGTGGGGTCAAAATTGGCTTTGCTTCTTCGAGTTTATCAATAAGCTGCATTGTGATTTTTTTTAGAAAATCGTCTGAAATGACATGCTGTACTTGAACCAGTTTGCTGATGATATTGAAGTTGTTCAAGGCTATGTTTTGATTGAAAAAGGCTTCCAATTCATCTGATTCAGGATGCTGATCTTTGATACCTTTTATTTGTGCTTCAATTTGAATTAAATCAACATCTGTTATACCTTTAATTTTTGATCGATTCGATTTTATATAATCTAATAATTCCTCTATATTCATCTTTATCAAAGTAGTAGTAAACAAATGTAAATATAATTTAAATCAAATCGCTTCAAATAATTTTCCTGGCAAAGGCCTTATCAAGCCTTTAAGTTCCATATTCAATAGAATTGAGGAAATTTTAAATATTGGGAAACCACATTCTAGGGCTACAATATCAAGCAATTGCTTTCCGTTTTTTTGGAGGTAATCGTAAATCTTTTGTTCATCACCATCCATCGATACAAATAATTGTTTCTGAACTATTGGAGTTGAGTTGATGCTTAATTCCCAATTAAGATTATAAACTAAATCAGAAACCGAAGTCATTAAATTGGCTCGTTGTGTTTTTATTAAATCATTACAGCCTTGACTGTATTTATCAGAAACTCTACCAGGAACTGCAAAAACATCTCGATTATAATCATTTGCAATATTAGCGGTAATAAGTGACCCTCCT